>DATMAT010000046.1 GCA_035559815.1 Thermodesulfobacteriota bacterium | reverse complement strand
CTCCTTCTCCTCCGGCGCCTTGTCTATCTCCTCAAACTTCACAAACTTCGCCCGCCCCTGCTTCTCCAATACCTTCGTTATCGCCGCCGTTAACGTCGTCTTCCCATGATCCACATGCCCTATCGTCCCTATGTTCAAATGTGGCTTCCCCCGCTCAAATCTCTGCTTCGACATCGTACCCTTACCTCCTTAAACTAACTGCCTAGAGAATTAAACACCCCTAACTTTAGCCCTAATACCTTGAGAAAGCATTTCCGGTAATTCAGCATAGTGGGAAAATTCCATGGTAAATAGGCCCCGGCCTTCGGTCAACGACCTCAAATTAGTGGCATATCCGAACATCTCGGCAAGGGGCACCTCTGCCCTTATCGCCTGCATACCCCCCCTCAACTCAGTGCCGGAGATCTTTCCTCTCCTAGAGCTGATATCGCCGATTACGGCCCCCATGAAGTCCTCTGGCACTACCACCTCCACCTTCATGATGGGCTCGAGGATTACCGGAGATGCACGTCTCACCGCGTCCTTGAACGCCATAGAGCCGGCAATCTTGAATGCCAGTTCCGAAGAGTCAACCTCATGATAAGACCCGTCGTACAGCCTTACGGATACGTCGACGACCGGATAACCAGCCAAGACACCGGTCTCCGTAGCCTCTTTTATACCCTTCTCTACGGCCGGTATAAACTCCCTGGGAATCGCCCCGCCCTTGATCTCGTCTATAAACTCAAAGCCGGCCCCACGTTCCCTAGGCTCAACCTTTATCTTCACGTGCCCATATTGACCACGGCCCCCCGTCTGGCGGATGAACTTTCCTTCGGCTTGGGCCGGGCTAGTAATCGTTTCTTTATAAGCCACCTGAGGTTTACCCACGTTGGCATCTACTTTAAATTCTCGCTTTAGCCGGTCTACGATTATTTCTAGATGAAGCTCTCCCATGCCCGAGATCAACGTCTGCCCGGTTTCTTCATCGAACCTTACCTTGAACGAAGGGTCCTCGAGGGCGAGTTTGTTGAGTGAAATCCCTAACCTTTCCTGGTCGGCTTTCGTCTTTGGCTCGATGGCTATAGAGATGACCGGCTCGGGAAACATCAGGCTTTCCAGGATGATCGGTTTATTTTCATCACATAGCGTATCACCGGTGATCGTATTTTTAAGACCGACAATAGCAGCAATATCCCCGGCACTTACTTCCTTTATCTCCTCACGCTTATTCGCGTGCATCCGGAGGAGTCTTCCTATTCTTTCCCTAGAACCCTTGGTCGAGTTATATACAGTGCTCCCAGAATTGAGCTTTCCCGAGTATACACGAACGTAGGTGAGCTGGCCGACAAACGGGTCTGTCATTATCTTAAAAGCTAGACCGGAGAACGGGTCGGTCTCTTTAGGATTTCTGATTTCTTCCGAGTTTGTGTGCGGGTTTATTCCTTTTATGGGAGGTAGGTCTAGAGGGGAAGGAAGGTAATCCGCCACCGCGTCCAGAAGGAGCTGAACCCCTTTGTTCTTGAATGCGGAGCCGCATAATACCGGAATGAGCCTGATATCGATCGTGGCCTTTCTGAGAGCCTGCTTCAGTTGCTCTTCCGAGATTGGTTTTCCATCGAGGTAATTTTCCATTATTTTCTCGTCGTGGTCGGCGAGGGCTTCGATCAGTTTTTCTCTCCCCGAGTTAGCCTGGTCTTCCATATCAGCGGGGATCTCGATCAACTCGTATTTAGCCCCTAGTGAGTCGTCATCCCAGACAGCCAGTTTCATTCTTATCAGGTCGACGATGCCCTTGAACTCATCGCCGTCAAACCAGGGAATGTGGACAAAAGCGGGATTGGCCAGTAATCTGCTCTTTATCTGCTCTACGACCCGGAAAAAGTCAGCCCCGACCCGGTCCATCTTGTTCACAAAAGCGATTCGGGGAACCTTATAGCGATCTGCCTGTCTCCACACCGTCTCGGACTGCGGTTCTACCCCGCCCACGCTGTCAAATACCACTACCGCGCCGTCCAGAACCTTAAGCGACCTTTCCACCTCGATGGTAAAATCTACGTGCCCCGGAGTATCGATTATGTTTATCCGGTAGTCGCGCCAGAAACAGGTGGTGGTAGCGGCGGTGATGGTTATGCCCCGCTCCCTTTCCTGCTCCATCCAGTCCATAGTGGCGGTGCCTTCATGAACCTCGCCTATTTTATAGGTTAGTCCGGTGTAGTAAAGGATGCGCTCGGTAGTGGTGGTCTTACCAGCATCTATGTGGGCCACGATTCCAATGTTCCTAATCTTTTCCATGGTAAAATTTTCACTCAAAGATGCTCTCTCCCTAATTACCACCGGTAATGAGCAAAAGCCCTGTTGGCTTCGGCCATCTTATGGGTATCCTCTTTTTTCTTTATAGCTCCCCCGCGTCCCTGGGCAGCATCCAAAATTTCCGCAGCCAATTTCTCCTCCATCGATTTTCCCTGTCTACCCCTTGCCGCGATTATTATCCAACGCACGGCCAAGGACTGGCGTCTAAAAGTGCTTACCTCCATCGGGACCTGGTATGTCGCGCCGCCCACACGGCGAGGTCTGACCTCGATCATCGGTTTGACGTTGTCCATGGCTGCCTGAAACACTTCGAGTGGATTCTTCCCGGTTTTTTCTGCCACCGTATTGAGTGCGTTGTAGAAAATCTTCTCGGCTTTACTCTTTTTACCGTCATACATGATGGCATTTATAAACTTCGCTACTGTTAAATCACCGTATTTAGGGTCAACAGGCGTACGCCTTTTTGTAACCGAACCTTTTCTGGGCATTCTGATTTTTCCTTTTTACTTACTTAGGCTTTTTGGCACCGTACTTAGAGCGGCTCTTTCTCCTGTTTTCGACGCCGGTAGCATCTAAGGTGCCTCTTACTATGTGGTATCTTACACCAGGAAGGTCTTTCACCCTGCCACCTCTTACCAGTACAACCGAGTGCTCTTGAAGAGAATGGCCTTCCCCTGGGATATAGCCAGTTATTTCAATTCCGTTGGTGAGCCTAACCCGTGCAACTTTTCTGAGAGCAGAGTTAGGCTTTTTAGGGGTGGTCGTATACACTCTGACACATACACCTCTCCTCTGAGGACAATTTTGTAATGCTGGGGCTTTACTCTTTTTCTTTAGCAGCTCTCGTCCGTCTTTAACTAACTGACTTATCGTAGGCATAAAATACATCTCCAAACTATCAAAATGAATCTAACATTTATTGCATAAAAATCCTTTATTGTCAAGAATTTTGTGTTCAAAAAGGCTAAAAAAATAACTAAAAGAAAAAGCGAGCCTGGTTAATAGAAAATAAGATTTGTTCTGTCGGACAACGTGAGCACAAGTTATATGCTGCGACGAAACTTCCAACATTGTCACTCTGGAGATGCGAATGAACCCTTCAAAAACTCATCATTCAGTATGAGCGAACAACCATTCGATAACCCCCGTTCGCCCTGAGCCCAGCATGTCCTGCACGCATTTAGTCGGAATCCACCGGTCTGTCATTCCCGCACAAGCGGGAATCCAGTATTTAATTCTGGATCCTCGATTAATCCTGTCCCCAAGTGTTATCCGATTAATACTTTCGGATACAAGCTTTATTGGGGAACATTCGGGGATGACATACGGGGAAGATCCCCGTTTGATCCCGCGGTTTAACCGACCCTGCTCAGAGCCAGTCCTGAGTCGAACCCCGAATAAATCGGGGAAGGAATGAGCGGATTAGCATACACTGAAAATGATTGGTAAAAAACCCGTTCGTCCTGAGCTAGGTCCCCAGGTTAAACCGGTGGAAGGACGAACTCCTTACGTTCTAAATTCATACTTCGACAAGCTCAGTATGAGCGGATTTACATCCGCTAAAGTAATTAATGAAATAAAAACCCAGCTCGTACTGATAGGTTTTTACAGCTATCCTAGGACGCGCTGATTCCATATCGTCTCATCTTCTTGATTAACCCCCAGCGGCTAATTCCTAAAGCCTTAGCGGCCTGAAGCTGATTCTGACGGCAGGCTTGAAGCGCCTCCAATATCAGACGCTTCTCTAATTCCTCTACTTCGGCCTTAAGAGACCGGCTCTGACCGGTGGCCATAGATTGTCGAGCACCTATCACCATGTATTCGGGGAGGTCATCTTCGGTAATAGTTTTTTTGAAATTCAGGACCACCTGCTTTTTCATCTCGTTTTCCAATTCCCGGATGTTCCCGGGCCAGCCGTAACCGACTAAAGACCGCATTGCTCCGGGGGAAAGCTTCTTCGGCTCTTTCTTCATTTCCCTACAATACCGGTCCAGGAAATGCTTCGCCAGTAGAGGTATATCGTCCTTAATGTCCCGTAACGCCGGCATGCTGATATGAATTACCTTTAGACGGTAATAGAGGTCCTCCCTAAAGCTTCCCTTCTTGATTTCAGCCTCCAGGTCCTTATTGGTCGCTGCTACGATTCTGACATCCACCGGGACCGTCTTTCTTCCACCCAGGCGATCGATCATTTTCTCCTGCAACACCCGGAGAATCTTCGCCTGTGATACCAGGCTAAGGTCGCCGATTTCATCCAGAAACAACGTCCCACCGTTCGCAGCCTCGAACTTGCCGATACGCGCCTCAACCCAGGTAGCCACCCCCTTTTCGATCCCGAATAATTCGCTCTCCACCAGGTTTTCAGGCAAAGCCGCACAATTGAGTACCACGAACGGATTTCCCGCACGCAAGCTGTTATAATGTATGGCCTTGGCCACCAGTTCCTTTCCCGTACCGCTCTCTCCGGTAATCAAAACATTGATAGAGCTTTCGCTTATCTGCTCTATCAGTCTCACGACGCTCTGAATTTGGGGACTCATGCCGATAATGTTTTGTGCGGTAAAACGCCCTCTGACTTCTTTCCATAGATTTTTGTTCTCTTCGAGGAGTTGCTTCTGATTCTGTCTTAATTCCGTGACTATCTGTGCGGTCTCAACAGCGATGGCCAGATGCTGGGCCAAATCTTCCAGTATTCTCTCGTCCTCCTTTTTAAAAGCGCCTGCCTTTTTATTCAACACCTGGAACGTGCCTATAACCGTTCCTTCCCGATTTTTTAGGGGCACAGCCAGAAGACTCCGGGTATGGTATCCGGTCTGCTCATCTATCTCCTTGTAGAAGCGGCTATCCTTGTAGACATCCTCTACATTGATGGTTTGCCCGGTAAGCGCCGCCGCCCCGGCCAGTCCCAGGCGGGCATCGAACCGAATCGGCTCGTTATCCAGGGTAACTATGGAGCACAACTCCTGTCTTTCCCGGTCGAGGAGAAATATACTCGCCCGGTCAGCTTCTACAATCCCGGTGACCTCCCGGGCAAGGAGGTTTAAAAGAGAAGGTAAATCCCTCTCCGAATTAATCTTCCGGCAGATTTCAAGAATCGTAGCAAGCCTTTGGTCGTTGGTGCTTAGCCGCTTTCCTCCACCGGCGGGCATGTTCCTCCTCCGTGAAATTTTATTCTAACCGAGATTGCAATTCTGTGTCAACTTAATTGACAGGATGACAACTTCATACAACTATGAGGTTCGAAATTAACTACATCCGGTACTGCCGCAAACTTTTTTATATAATTAAAATTTCTGATTTTATGGGATCTTACTCCGGTTGGTTCTACGAAGGGGATACTGTGGGGATTTGGCCCTAAACTTGCTTTCAGTATTTTAACAAGATGATTAACTGTAGGCTGGACCACCGCTGTCATTGCCCGACCCCCCGTAAGTTTGTTGATTAGAAAAAATAAAAAGGAGGCGGTCTTATTGTTTACGAAAAAAACGTTCAGAAAAACGATAAGAGGACTTGAAACAACACATAAGGTCAGTGATGACCATAATTTCTGGTTGAAGAAACTGAGGTATTACTCTCGTTACTCACCAAAGGAGAAGATTGGCCCGGATGACGACTCGAGTATAAAAGGACTAAACAGGAGGGCGATTCGAATAGTCCTCGCTTCCGGCTCAAGGCTATTCACCGAGGGTATGAAAAGAATCCTGGAAGGGGAAAAAGAAATTGAAATCGTTGCCGAAATTTCCAGGCTCGAAGATGTCGAGAAAAAAGTCATAGAAGTAAGACCGGAGTTCGTATTCATCGATGACCGAACTGCATACCCGGACATGGAAAAACGGTTAAAGCTGATTATCGGCAAGTGCGCTCATACCCGGGTTATTCTGATGGGCAATCGAATTCCACCTAATTTCGGTTTAAACAAGGTTATTCATGTATCGACCGAGACAGGCTCGGCAGGACTGATAAGTATGATAAAAGAATGTACGGTTGGGGATAGACCAGGTCTAACCGAGTCTGAAAACAGGCCTGGCCAAAAACTTACCAAGACGGAATCGAAGATTGTAGAATTGATAGCCGATGGCTTTAGCAACAGGGAAATAGGTAAGGAACTCTCGATAAGCGATAAAACGGTCAAGGCCCACCTGAGCAGCATATTCGCTAAATTGAATCTCAAGAGCAGATATCAGCTTATGTCCTATGCGTTGAAAGTACAAAAGTTAAATTGACCTGAAAGTGTGGAAAATAAGATCTCTTCACTTACAAAGGTAACTTTGGCCTTGTCAACCTGAACACCATGCGGAAGAATAAACTCCGTCGAACCATGGGTCTTTCAACCACCTTTCGAATGCGCTCAAAGCCTGTCCTGAGCCTGCCGACGGAATAAACTCCGCGAACCATGAGCCCTTCGATAAACTTAATAAACCCCACTGATGGAAAGAGCACACACCCGCTAAACTGATCAATGAAATAGAGACCCGTTCTTTATGAGCAAAGGTCCCCACCGGTTTAATCGGTGATCAATCGGGGATCCTCTCCGCATGTCATCCCTGTAAATCTATGAACCAGCCTCCAAGCTGCAGGGTATCCGAAAATTTCGGACAGGCTTAAACCTCACCCATCGAGGGGGAGGATGGACAAGGAAACCCTGGGGCAAGCTACAGGGAATTCTCAAGTTAAAGAGTGGATTCCCGCTTGCGCGGGAATGACAGAGCGGTGAATTCCCGCCCCAGATCAGGTCGAGGACAGCTCGGAGGGATTGATAAGTCATAAGTCTGAAAATCGATCCTTTTCCATAACCTTTATCACTTATTATAAGGAAATGAGAAGAATGAAATACCAAATTATATATTGCGCTTTTGTTTAGGCTGGCTCGTTACGTCGCTCGGTCTGTTTTGTCAAACCCAGAATACAGCGATTAGCCATCTCCCCGATGATTATTAACAGATAGCACCTTACTCAAATACATCCCGGTATACGATTCCTTCACCTTGGCAATTTCCTCCGGTGTGCCCTGGGCTACGATGTATCCACCATCTTTGCCACCCTCCGGGCCAAGGTCTATGACAAAGTCAGAAGAACTTATGACATCGAGATTGTGTTCGACCACGATCACGGTATTACCGGCATCTACCAGCCTATTCAAGACCTTTATGAGCTTCTTAACATCCTCAGCATGAAGCCCTACAGTGGGTTCGTCCAGGATATAAAGGATGTTCTTCCCGTCTTTTCTGGCGAGTTCCCTGGCGATTTTTATCCTCTGTGCCTCGCCGCCGGATAAAGTCGGCGCCGGTTGCCCGAGCCGTAAATAGCCCAGCCCGACATCTTGGAGTACCCTCAGTTTATCGAGCAGCGGATGGATACCGCTGAAGAATATAGCCGCCTCGTCGACCGTTAGATTTAGAATCTCGTCTATATTTTTTTCCTTGTATTTAACCTCGAGCACCTCTTTCTTGAACCTTTTCCCGCGGCAATCTTCGCAGGTAACGAACACATCTGCCAGAAAATGCATCTCCACCTTTTGCCTGCCGTCACCCAGGCAGGTGTCGCATCTTCCACCGGCGACGTTGAAAGAAAAGTGTGAAGCGGTAAGCCCCTTGGCTTTAGCGCTCCAGGTGCCCGACATTATCCTCCTGACCTCGTCGTATGCCTTTATGTAAGTCACCGGGTTTGACCTCGAACTTCTTCCAATCGGCTTCTGGTCGAGCATAAGGGCATCAGAGAGATTAGATAAACCTTCTATCCCCTCAAACCTTCCCGCCCTTTCCGCCTGGGCATGAAATCTTCGGGCGATAGCCGAGTAAAGAATATCGTGGACTAGTGAACTCTTTCCGGACCCGGAGACGCCGGTTACACACACCAATGTTTCTAGCGGAAATGAAACAGTTATGTTTTTAAGGTTATTCTCGGCGGCGCCGATAATGGTCAACTTCCTGCCGCTCCCTTTTCTTCTTCGAGGGAGGGTGATGCCCTCGTTCCGGGTCAAGTAATATTTGGTGAGGGAGTTATGAGAATTCTTAAGAAAATTATTTAACGAGCCCTGATACACTACTTCTCCTCCTTTTTCCCCAGCCAAAGGACCAAGCTCGACAATATAGTCCGAAGAGCGAATCATCTCCAGGTCATGCTCGACAACCACGACCGTATTTCCCCTATCCCGTAAGTCCTTTATGATTGAGACCAGTCGATTGATGTCACGAGGATGAAGCCCCACGGATGGCTCGTCCATGATATAAAGCGTCTCGGTGAGGCTTGAGCCAAGCTGACAGGCAAGATTAACCCTCTGCGCTTCGCCACCGGATAGCGTCCTGGTAAGCCGAGAAAGCGTAACATAGCCAAGGCCCACTTTTATCAAAAAATCGACCCTAGACTTTATTTGGTTAAGGACCTCTTTCGCCACCCCCTCTTCGTAGTCACTAAGGGATAGATTATGAAAAAATTCTCCAAGCTCCCCGACCGGCATATCGGCTAACTCGGAGATTGTTCTCCCGTGCACCTTTACCCAGATTGCCTCCTTCCTTAACCTGGTTCCGTTGCATGCGGCGCAAGTAAAAGCCGACCGGTACCTACTCAAAAAAACCCTTACATGCATCTTGTAACTTTTCTCTTCCAGGTGTCTGAAAAACCCCTTCACCCCGGAAAAGCCGGCCCCGCCCTCGAATATCAGTTTTTTAGCATCATCGCCCAAGCTTCTGTAGGGTGTATTAACGTCTACCCCATTTGAGAGGGCAAACTTGATCAGTTTTCGCATCTGGTGTCTCAGCGACGGTTTCGTGAAAGGCTCGATCGCCCCGCCGGCCAAGCTTTTCTCCGGGTCAGGAACTACCAAATCAGGGTCCACCTCCAGTATGTTTCCAAAACCTCGACATTCACTACAGGCACCTTGAGGGCTATTGAAGGAAAAAAGGAGAGGCGTGGGTTCCCCGAACCTGCTGTAGCAGTAAGGACACTCTAGCTCCTTTGTAAACCTGAGTAAATGGTCTTCTGATACACGAACATTCACGTTTTTCCCAAGAGAAAAAGCCGCCTCCAGCGAACCCAGAAGCCGGGAGGTCGAATCCCTATTTATGACCATTCTATCCAAGACTATTTCCGCGCCGGACGGTAAGCAGTCGAGTTCCTCGATATCAACGGTTTTCCCGCCAACGAATACCCTGGTAAATCCTTTGGATTGAAGCTCACTGGGAGAAGCTTTGCTCGTCTCTTCGATCGGGAAGGTTATTACCGCCCTATTATTCTCATGGTCCCTGACCAGTTCCTTAGCGATACCCTGGGGGGATTGGCGTTTCACCTGTATATCGCAATTCGGGCAGAAAATTACTCCAATCTTGGCAAAAAGAAGTCGCAAGTAGTCATATATTTCCGTCGTGGTTCCCACCGTGGAGCGGGAGTTTTTCACCTGATTCCTGCCCTCTAGCACCACCACCGGAGGGAGCCCGGTAATATCGTCCATGTCCGGCCGGTCCACCCGTTCGAGGAACTGTCTGGCGTAGGTAGAAAGGCACTCCACGTATCTTCGAAGGCCTTCGGCATAGATGGTGTCCAAGACAAGAGAGGATTTTCCAGACCCGCTCAGGCCGGTGACTACGGTATACATGTGTTTCGGTAAGACCACGTTTATATTTTTAAGATTATTCTCTCTCGCGCCCAGTATCCTGATTTCGTCCTTCATGTTAATAAAACTGTAAGCGAAAAAATAAAATTCACAAATCCAATTAGATTTATAATTAATTAGAACATCATATTAGGCATGTTATCATGCTTGTCCCCCGGTTAAACTGGGGGGATAAATCGGGGATCCACCTCCCCTTGTCATTCCCGAAATCTTTTATCGGGAATCCATAATCAAATACTCGATTCCCGCTTCCGCGGGAATGACAGAGCGGTGGATTCCAGTCCACGCATACGCTAGGACAAGTTTCACCGGAATGACAGCCCCTAATCTGTCATGCCTGAATGCTTCCCAATAAAGCTTGTATCCGAAAGTATTAATCGGATAACACTTGGGGACAGGATTAATCGGGGATCCATTCTTGGAAAAACTCGATTCCCGTTTCCACGGGAATGACAGACCGGTGGATTCCCGCTCCCCGATCATGTTCGAGGACATGCTGCGCGGGAATGACAGTAGTCTTCCGGTCATACCCGTACCCCGGTTAAACCGGGATCAATCGGGGTGCCACTCCTCCCTGTCATTCCCGAATGTTCCCCGCTATATACATGCGGGGACGTGCTTAATCGGGAATCCTCTCCGCATGTCATCCCCGAATGCTCCCCGCTAAATACATACGGGGACAGGATTAATCGGGGATCCACCCCCCTTGTCATTCCCGAAATCTTTTATCGGGAATCCATAATCAAATACTCGATTCCCGCTTCCGCGGGAATGACAGAGCGGTGGATTCCAGTCCACGCATACGCGAGAACAAGTTTCACGGAAATGACAAGGAAGGTCGGGGTATTGTGGGCAATAGTTACAAAATGAAAACGGCGGTTTCATGCTTGTCCTAAAGTTAAACCCGGATATAAATTGGAGGTCCAATTTATTCAACCAATTCCTCATAAAGATCCATCCATTCTGGATTCAACTTCTCTATCAGTTCGATCTTCCATCGACGGTTCCATTTCTTCAATCTCTTCTCTCTCTGGATAGCACTGTGAACATCCTCCATTTGTTCAAAATAGACCAGTGTATGCAAACCATATTTCTTTGTAAAACCTTCAATCATGTCATTTTTGTGTTCATAGACTCTTCTGCTCAAGTCATTAGTAACACCTATATATAACGTGCCGTTCTTTTTGTTGCTCATTATGTAAACATAGTAGATGCCCTTTTCCATATGTAATGTACGATTTAAATATCAAACAGTCAGCAGTAAAAACTGGTTACTTATGCTTTATTATTCCACAATTTACAAGCTTTTAATCAAATCAATTAAGAAAACTGGATTCCCGTTTCCGCGGGAATGACAGAGCGGTGGATTCCCGTTCCGCGCATACGCTAGGACAAGTTTCACCGGAATGACAGCCCCTAATCTGTCATGCCTGAATGCTCCCCGCTAAAGCTTGTATCCGAAAGTATTAATCGGATAACATTTTGGGAGGATCAAGCGGGGATCCTCTCCGCATATCATCCCCGAATGCTTCCCGTTACATACATACGGAGGCAAGCTTAATCAGGGACCCTCTCTGCATGTCATCCCCGAATGCTCCCCGCTAAATACATACGGGGACAGGATTAATCGGGGATCCACCTTGGCTGTCATCCCCGAACTCTTTTATCGGGGATCCACCCCCCTTGTCATTCCCGAATGTTCCCCGCTATATACATGCGGGGACGTGCTTAATCGGGAATCCTCTCCGCATGTCATCCCCGAATGCATTAATCGGGGATCCATAAATAAAAGACTGGATTCCCGCTTCCGCGGGAATAACAGAGCGGTGGTTCCCCACTACCAGCGGCGAGAAGATAAGCTTCCTGTGAGTGACAGCCCTTGTACCTCTTATTGAACACCAAGGATAATATTAGCTAATATAAAAACCCGAAAAAAGCTGTTAATACAGAACCTGACCCCGTCCATGTTGTTCGATCATACGAATTACCAACTTCACAGAACTACGGAGGGTGATATAATTCAAAAGACTTAGGATCGGCATAGATGGCAAACCTTCTTATACCCTGGCAAAGCTTCGAATTCGAGGACGAAATTAAACAGTCTAAGGAAATCCCGGCAAGGTACTCCCATCTTCTCAAGCAAATCGACGACACTATATTAATCACCATTATCGGCAGGAAGAACAAAGACCTCTGGGAAGACCAAGTTATCACTCCACTCCGATCCGGCAAGATACTCGAGCCAAAGTTCGACCGACCTATCGAACCTTCTTTGGAACTGACGCACATTGCCGTGGTCTTGGCGAAGAGCGTTCAAGGAAAACCCGGATATCTCTATGGCAATGTCGGAGCTTTGCTCGATGATTTTGTACGTGCGGTTATACTTAAAGCCCTGGCTCGCTTTCCTAAAAGGCTGGATTTATACCCTGCCGGATACTGATCGTCGCTGTGGTATCATTGCGAGCACCTCGGTAACCACATCCTTCGATCAGACTCCTCTCCCCATGTCATCCACAAACATTTCCCGCTAGCTTGTATCCGAAAGTATTAATCGGATAACACTTGGGGACAGGATTAATCGGGGATCCACCTTGGCTGTCATCCCCGAACTCTTTTATCGGGGATCCACCCCCTTGTCATTCCCGAATGTTCCCCGCTATATACATGCGGGGACGTGCTTAATCGGGAATCTAGAATGGATTCCCGCTTCCGCGGGAATGACAGACCGGTGGATTCCCACTTCCCGATCAAGGTCGAGGACAAGCTGCGCGGGAATGAAACTCCCTGCAGCAAGCTGCAGGGTATCCGAAAATTTCCCCTCCCTTGATGGGAGGGGATGAAGGGGAGGGTGAATAAGGTAATTTTAAGCTCCCCCACCTTTAATCCTCCCCGCAAGGGGGGAGGAGAATTGTGGCAAGCCACAGGGAATTCTCAAGTTAAACTCAGAGCCTGTCCTGAGTCGATCCCCGATTAAATCGGGGAAGGAATGAGCGGATTTACATCCGCGGGTAGAGAGAAACAAAAATGCCCATTCATTCTGACCAGTGAGATAATTCCATATCTCATGGGGGAGAAATCTTAATGGAATAGTGTATAGAAATCAGTGTTTAGTTTTTAGGGATGGGGGATTGGTTTATAGGGAATGGTACCATCCAGCAAGAAGAATCTTTTTTCTTTCTCTTCTCCTTCCACACCATTTCCTCTCCTCAGTTATCACTCAGGTGCTGAGCCGCTTATATGAAATGGGAAAAAGTTTAGCCCGACTCTAATCGTTTGAAATAGAGCTATAATCGGGTTTTTCCCGACGTATAAAACATCTTGGTCCTGGAGGGCAATATCTTTCTGAGCTCCTTTTTCAATGGCTTCGAGGTCAACCGGTATAACCTCCCTTTGGCCGTCTTTGTAGCGGATAAGCTTTGCATCTGAGTCCTGCGCCCCCGTCGCCAATCCACCGGCTATCTGTACCGCCTGGCTCACTGTAACGTCGTCCGTGAGTCGAAATGACCCCGGCTTTCTGAATGCGCCGTTTACATAGTAGGTGCCTGCCTCCGGGACAAAGATCGTATCCCCCATGCTTATCGGCAGATTTAATTGCGGATCACCCTTAACCAGCAGTTGGTCTAAATCTATCTCCACCTGCCCGTCCTGGCCCTGATGGGCTACGTAGGCCACCCTCCCTGAATCCGGTTTAAGTCCCCCGGCCAGCGCCAGGGCGTCCAGGAGCCTCCCTTTGCCCAATAATTCATAGTTGCCGGGTTTATTCACCGCTCCGATGACCGCGACCTGTTTACTCCTATATTCTTTGACAAAGACGGTAATGTGGGGATCCTTCACGTACTTGGCCTCTATAAGCTCCTCCAGCCTCTGCTCTGCCTCTCTGGCAGTAAGCCCGCCCAGTTCTACCTCCCCCAAAAGCGGATAAGTTACCATACCGTTTGCGTTAACCCTCACCGTATCGCTTAGGTCGGCGGCCTCATACACACTGATGTCAAGAAGGTCTCCCGGTCCGATTTTATAGTCATCGGTTACCGATTGCGTAAACGCCTCCGCGGCAATCTTTCGGTTCAATAGATTAGTCTCTTTCTCTTCCTCTGAAGTGGCCGTGTATTCTTTGGGAAGCATTGATTCGGGACTCTTGGGTCCGCACGCTAAGACTGATACCAACAAAATAAAGACCATAAACAACGTTGCTTTGCTATATAACATGGAAAATCCTCCGGGTACCACACTACCCACACCACATTAGTTAAACCGTATTACTTTTCCCTATTATTTTCTACTGGACTTTGGTCTTCTTCTACTCGATACAATAGTATTATCTCACTAATAATCCACAACCTTACGCCCATTGCCTTTCATTCGACCTTTCCCCATGTCATTTTGACCCCGTGAGACCCATGGGATAAGTTTTACTATCCCATGGGTTGAGATAATTTCATCCCGTGGGATGTTTACTATCCCACTGGGGTCATATCTCATGGGGGGATATCTTATTAAGATTCCTCGTATGCACTCGGAATGACAAAATCGTGTCCCTCACATTATAGCTCGGGACAATCCTCAGGACTACCCTCCAACTGCTCAGAGCTTGTCCTGAGTCGATCCCCGATTAAATCGGGGAAGGAATGAGACTATAATCCCGTTCCTCCTGAACAGGTCTCCTCGGTTAAACTGTGGAAGGACGAACTCCTAATTTTAATCATCCTTCGATCAGACTCAGGATGAGCGGATGTTTATCCGCTGATAATTATTAATAAAACCACGTTCGTCCTGATTAGTCCCTTCGGTTAACCCGGGGGATCAAACGGGGATCCAACCCCCCTCGTCATTCCCGAATGTTCCCCGCTACATACATGCGGGGACGTGCTTAACCGGGAATCCTCTCCGCATGTCATCCCCGAATGTTCCCCAATAAAGCTTGTATCCGAAAGTATTAATCGGATAACACTTGGGGACAGGATTAATCGGGAATCCACCTTGGCTGTCATCCTCGAACTCTTTTATCGGGGATCCACCCCCCTTGTCATTCCCGAAATCTTTAAATCGGGAATCCATAATCAAATACTCGATTCCCGCTTCCGCGGGAATGACAGAGCGGTGGATTCCCACTTTCCGATCAAGGTCGAGGACAAGCTGCGCGGGAATGAAACTCCCTGCAGCAAGCTGCAGGGTATCCGAAAATTTCCCCTCCCTTGATGGGAGGGGATGAAGGGGAGGGTGAATAAGGTAATTTTAAGCTCCCCCCACCTTAATCCTCCCCCGCAAGGGGGGAGGAGAACGAGGAGTGACTTGTTTCTGATTTACATCTTAAGTGGTTTTAAATTGCGTTTTGATTCTCGGCCGCATTTTTCGCTTCTTCAAATTTCACAAAACCGGTCGACCTCAGAAAGTACATGAGCTTTAGCATATCATCCCGTGGTAGCAGGTTACTCGAAGATATGTCGCTTATGACATTGCCCCTGCTCAAATGCTGCAAGAATCTATATTCCCTGGGACTAAACCCGACATTCCTCAAGCTTTCCACGATCTCAGGCTCGGAGGTTACCATGGCGTTTCCTACGGTAGTGTCGAGAAACTGCTTCTCCAATTGAACCGGGTCGGCATATCGTTTAATGCCTTCGTACATAATCTGGAGCGGATTTGCTTTATAAGTCAGTATATTGTCCACGAAATCAGCCCTTGACTGAAAACCATAAGTTCCGGTAGTACACTCGAAACCCCTTATGAGCTTCTCCTTGACTTGAAACTCTAACAACCAATCAAGCTCGTGCGGAGAGATAAAACCCATCTCAATCAGCACTTCGCCTATTTTCCTTTTAGTCCTGGTCACTTTCTCCAGAACCTTTGCATACTCTTCCTTGCCTATTTTCTTCTCGGAAAAGGCAATGTTTCCCAAACGGGTTCGGCTATCCCCGCCCTCGACGAAAACGGGGAATCCTTCCAGGAAATACACCCTTAGCTTTAATTTGGAATCAATGCTCAAGATACCCGTTTTTTTGTCGCGGAAATACGAGCACAGGAGCCTTGCATAAGAATTCTCGTCGAGCTTACCGGTTTCATCAAACTCGCTCTTTTGATGCTGCTTAACCATCCTATCTTCAGCATCTTTGACCGTTTCCACATCCCTGCCGTAATAGCCCTTGTAATAGCGGTCGTAGTAATAGTAGTTTTCCCTCCCCATATCCACACGGTTAACTACGATCCCCAGGAACCTGGCGTTAATATCGGACATTTGCTTTACCAGATAGGAAATGTCCCTTCGCATTGTCATACCGGTACTGGCTACAACCACAGTCGCATCGACTACCGTGGAGATTACCAAAGAGTCGGCAAGCCCTATTGCCGGCGAACTGTCTATGACTATGTAATCGTAATCCTCTTTCAACCCGGTCAGGAGCTGGTTCATTACCTCCGACTGCAAGAGCTCGGATGGGTTAGAGATTATCGAGCCGGAGGGGAGTATGGAGAGCTGGGGAATTTCAGTGGGGTAAATAATCTCGGCTAAGGGAAAATGGGACATGAGATAATCGCTAAGGCCGGGCTTACTCTCATCTATGCCGAAATTTCTGGCCACCCCCGGATGCCGAAGGTCCGCCTCCACCAGCAAAACCTTGTTTGCCCCATAGGCCAGGGAAAGCGCCAGATTGCTGGCTACCGTGGTCTTGCCCTCACCGGGCCAGCAACTGGTCACCAGAACCGAGCGTACGGAACGATCCCGGGAAGAGAGGAGGATAGACGCACGTATCGTCCGAATCGCCTCGGAGAATGGTGACCTCGGGTCTGCCAGATACAATTTTTCGGTAGACGACGTCATGTATTTCGCATTGTTCTTTAACCCTTCTAACTTAAATAAAGACCCCAGGACCGGCAGTCGCATTTTTTCTCTGATTTCTTCAGGAGTCCTTATTGTCCTATCGAAGAACTCTCTGACAAAAGCAACCCCTATTGCCCCGATAAGCCCCGCTATAAAAGCGAGCAGAAGATTACGGGGGATATTGGGCATAATCGGGGTTCTGGGAATGAACGCATGGTCCACAACCTGTATCCCTGTAGACCTCATACCCCCGGTAACATCGGTCTCCTTCAAGCGCTGCAGTAATGAGTCGTAGATCGTCTTATTTGTCTGTACCTCTCTATCCAAAATGTTGTATTGTATTGTTTTCTCATTCAGGGTCATTGCCAGCTTCTCTTGTTCCTTAACCCTCTCCTTGAGAAGCTCTTCCCTTCGAGAGACGGTCTGGTAATCGGCCTCCAAAGCGGCGATTTTTCTTTTAGTTGCCTCGTTTAAATGCGTGCGAGCAGCCTCTACCTGCGCCTGGAGCTTCTTGAGAGGCGGATACTCGGGCTTAAAAATTGCGCTGAGGTCGCTATATTGGATTAAAAGGTCATTGTACTGCTTTTTGAGCCCCTGAATTATGGGGTCGCTCATAACTTCTGTAATCGCATCGGGGTTCCCGGATTTCACCGATTTATATACAGATTCTTTTGTCGTTTTTTCGGTGGCGGCCTGGGCTAATGACTTTTGCAGCTCATCAAGCTGGCGATATATGAGACTCATGTTCTTATCAAGACCAATGATTTCATTCTTAGCCAAGAACTGATATAACGCCTGTTCGGAGTCCTGCACATTTGCTTTAACCTCTGCAAGCTGCTTTTGTAGGAATTCCCTTGCACTTCTGGTAGCCTCAAGCCTCCGCTCCTGGCTCCACTCGACAAAGGTGTCGGCTATGGCATCAGCCATTTGCGCGGCGAACTTCGGGCTGTAAGCCTGAAAACTTATGGTGATTAAACGCGAATCTGCGGACGGTTCCACCAGAATCCTGGATAAGAATGTATTGATTACCGAGTCCCGTTTTATCTTCTCCGGATCGTATTCACCAAGAGAATCAACGCTCCCGTCCCCCTCGCCTTCACCGGACTGTGTAGAGCCATCTGTTAATTGAGTGGTCGTATCTTCAACAGGTTTCACAAACTTACGAACGGTTTTGGCCATGTATGAGAATATGATGGAGATGGGATTAAAATTGGTTTGAGATACCTCAAAGTCGGGATGGTCCCAAAGATTGAATTTGGCAAGAACAGCCTCGGCCATCGCCCGGCTCTTGATAAGGTCCCTTTGGGTATTGAAAAAAGCAGGGTCACTCGTATTTACTTGTCCTACTTCTCGGAAATTAACGATATTCGGGTTTTGTAGAGCGATTTCCACGGTGGAAGTAGCCATATACATCGGCTTTGTGAGAATCGATACTAAAATTGCCGTTGCTATTACAGCAAAGAAAAAGATGAGGCATGCATTTTTGTGCCTCCATATAACCTGCAAATAGGTATAGGGATCTATCTCATCACCATCGGCAGCAGGTGTTGTGGTTACGATCTCCAGGTCTTCATCGTATCTCTTGAGTTTCCTGCCGCTGGATGGCATGAGCTTTCCTTCTTTTTCTTCTGTTTCCATACTGATATCTCTCCTTTTATCACTCAGGCGCCGAGCCAGTTACGTAAAACGGGAAAAAGCGCATCCCTATTCTAATCGTTTGAAATAGAGCTATAATCGGATTTTTACCGACGTATAAAACATCTTGGTCCTGCAAAGCGATATCCTTTTGCGCCCCTTCTTCGATGGCATCTAAGTCAACCGGGATTACCTCTCTCTGGCCGTCTTTGTAGCGGATAAGCTTTGCATCCGAGGCTTGAGCACCGGTAGATAACCCCCCGGCTATTTGTACGGCTTGGCTCACGGTAACGTTGTCCGTGAGTCGAAATGACCCCGGCTTTTTGAATGCGCCGTTTACATAGAACGTTCCGGCCTCCGGGACAAAGATCGTATCCCCCATGCTTATCGGTAGATTTAATTGGGGATCCCCTTTAACCAGCAGTTGGTCTAAATCTATCTCCACCTGCCCGTCCTGGCCTTGGTGGGCTACGTAGGCCACCCTCCCTGAATCCGGTTTAAGCCCCCCGGCTAGCGCCAGAGCATCCAGAAGCCTCCCTTTACCCAATAACTCATAGTTACCCGGCTTGTTCACTGCTCCGATGACCGCAACCTGTTTACTCCTATATTCTTTGACAAAGACTGTAATGTGAGGGTCCTTCACGTACTTGGCCTCTATAAGCTCCTCGAGCCTCTGCTCCGCCTCTCTTGCAGTAAGCCCGCCCAGTTCTACCTCACCCAAAAGGGGGTAAGTCACCATACCGTTTGCATTAACCCTCACCGTGTCACTCAAGTCAGCGGCCTCATACACACTGACATCCAAAAGGTCTCCAGGGCCGATTTTATAGTCATCAGTTACCGATTGCGTAAACGCCTCCGCAGCAATCCTTCGGTTCAATAGATTAGTCTCTTTCTCTTCCTCTGAAGTGGCCGTGTATTCTTTGGGAAGCATTGATTCGGGGCTCTTGGGTCCGCACGCTAAGACTGCAGCCACGAGAAAAATGGCTGTATATAAATTTCCTTTACTGTAAACCATACACAATCCTCCACATATACCATAACACTAACCCTGACATTATCTAGACTCTATTACGTTTACCGGTTATTTTCAACTGGACTTTGGTCTTTTTTTCCTTAATACGATAGTATTACACAGCCAACTGTCCACAACTTTTGGCCTATTATGTTCTTTCTTTAATTAGTGAAGCCTGATAAGTAAACCCAACCTTATCATCCTGAAGGATGAACGGAGTTTTTAAAAACGTTTTTCCAGCGGATAAGTATCCGCTCATGCTGAGCCTAGCCTGCCCTGAGCCTGGTCGAAGGGTCGAAGCATGATTTAAAACTTGAGGTGTTCGTCCTTGCTCATCCTAAGCAATCAAACGGCCTATCCTGAACTAATGTGTGAGAGGCCAATTTTGTCATTCCCGCGCAGCTTATCCTCGACCATGAGGGAACTGGAATCCACCGCTCTGCCATTCCCGCGAAACTTGTCCTTGCGTATGCAGGGAGCGGGAACCCGCCGCTCTGTCATTCCCGCGGAAGCGGGAATCCAGTCTTTTATTTATGGATCCCCGATTAATCCTGTCCCCAAGTGTTATCCGATTAATACTTTCGGATACAAGCTTTATTGGGGAACATTCGGGGATGACATGCGGAGAGGATT
>DATMAT010000045.1 GCA_035559815.1 Thermodesulfobacteriota bacterium | reverse complement strand
ATTATTCGTAACATTTGACCAAAAATACTGCTATACTTGTTCACGGGATGCCTCCTTCAGGTGGTTGTTTTGTTGTTGCAAATAAATCAATTCTACCTGTTGGAGCTCCCTTCCCTTAAAACCTATTTTGGACAGATATGACTTTGACTATTGGTTTTAGTGCTTTTGCGCCCGGGTTCTTTTGTTTGATATTACAAGCAGAAACTCAAACCCCCGAGACAACACCGGAACTCAAACGTTACTACTTCAAAGAAGAACTTTTCTCCATTGAATTCCCCCCTGATTGGGAAATTAAGCCTGAGAGAAGGTCTGCTTATAGTCCGAAGGAAAATGACAAAGATGTCTTTCGTGAATACGTTGATGTTGACATTAATCATTTGGTTGCGCTTATGGAGGCGGAAAATGATGTGGAAAAGTTCTTTAACAGAACCGTAGCCAGAAGCTTTAAGCATTATGACCGTTTTCAGGAACTGGAAAGGGGCAAGACTAAAGTAGCATACCAGGATGCGATCTGGGTAATCTTTTCATACCAGCCAACCAGCGTGCATCAATATAAAAAGTTAGTCTATACGTTCTTGAAAGGTGAGAGGGGATATATTGTTTACTGCGAATCCACCCCGGAGCAATTCGACGAATACAAAAACCAGTTTGAGAAGATAGTGCAAAGCTTCAGGTTTGAATAGCTGCTTCGGCTTTTACCATTCCCATTTCCACCATGACGACGTGTGTGGCAGATATGAAGCAATTTAGTTCTTCAGATGTATTACAGCTTGAGCGTTTCCTATTACTTTTTTACCCTATTCAGCTTGGGATCCTCCGCTATAATGCGACGGACAACACTGGCAAACTTTTCGTCAGGAGCCTCTCGACACGCCTTCTTTACTTGTCTTATTAGACCTGTAGCAAATTTTGGCTCATCAACCAATTCATGACCATTTTGGTCACCATGCGCTGTAAGATATCCGAGCACCCAGGATTTATAGCGAATTGACAGCTCAGATTTCTTATCTTCCTCAGAGAAAGCGAGGCGACAGCGTGTATAACCAGGCTCATGGTCCTTCCAAATATCGTACCAGGTCACTGCTTGCCCAGTCCCCGTCGCAGTGAACAAGGCGAAGGCAATAAGAATCACATTCCTGAGTAGTCCTTTGGTCATTTTTACCACTCCCTTACCTCCTTACAACAGGTTTAATATAGAACCATTTCAAAATTAGTCAGTATTTTAATTAGCCTAGAGAACCCATTCAGTTTAAATTTCACTATATCTTAAGGTGAGGAAATATCTACACCTTCACGAGTTAGCGCTTTCAGGAACGATTCAGTTATGTTTTATAACCAACCGATATTTACACCGAAATACACTTGCCATACCATAAAAGCCGTTTAGAATAACTTACTCAGAGGAGCCGAGAAATGCCCGAGATGAGAATAATACGCACCTATGTGGACAGGCCGAACTCCGAGACAATCGAGTCCTACATCTCCTCTGGCGGCTACACCGCCCTTCCCAAAGCGCTAAAAACAGACCCGGTTCAGATAATAGATGAGGTTAAAAAATCTGGGCTTCGAGGGCGCGGAGGGGCCGGGTTTCCCACCGGGATCAAATGGAGCTTCATTCAAAGGGACTCCAAGAAGCCGATCTACCTTTGCTGCAACGCCGACGAGAGCGAGCCGGGGAGTTTCAAGGACAGGGAAATCATCGAGCGTGACCCGCATCAGATGCTAGAAGGGATTATTATTGCCTGTTACGCCATAAATTCCCACAAGTGCTACATCTACATCAGGGGTGAGATGCCAAAAGGGGCCAGGATTCTGGAGAGAGCGATCGGTGAAGCATATGAAAAGGGATTTCTCGGAGAGAACATCCTGGGCTCGGGGTTCAATCTCGACGTCGTGCTTTTTAGGGGAGCGGGTGCTTATATATGCGGAGAAGAGACCGGGCTTCTTGAATCCATCGAGGGTAAGAACGGAGAACCTAGACCGAAACCCCCCTTCCCGGCGCAGGTCGGGCTTTTCGGCTGTCCGACCATCGTGAACAACGTCGAGACCCTGGCCTGCGTGCCCCACATCATCAACAATGGTGCGGATTGGTTTGCCGAAATAGGCACCCCCAAAAACACCGGCACAAAAATCTACGGCCTCAGCGGATGCATAAACCGCCCCGGACTATATGAACTCCCCCTGGGGATCCCGCTTCGGGAGCTGATTTATGAATATGGTGAAGGCATACCGAAGGGGAGGCAAGTAAAAGCAATATCCCCGGGAGGCTCCTCTGCACCGATGCTTTCCGCCGACGAGATAGATATCCTTATGGACTTTGACTCCCTGTCAAAGGCGGGTTCCATGCTAGGCACCGCCGGAGTAACGGTGATCGATGACGCCACCTGCATGGTTAGAGTAGCCCAAAACCTGGCTCACTTTTACCGGGATGAGTCCTGCGGGCAGTGCGTTCAGTGTAGAGAGGGTACCTGGTGGCTCGAAAAAATGCTAACCAAGATAGAGGAGGGAAGAGGCCGCCTGGAGTTTATCGACACCCTTTTGGACGCCTGTTTCCAGATGAAGGGGACGACTATTTGCGCACTGGCCGACGGATGCGCCATGCCCGTAGAATCGATCGTGAAAAAGTTCCGGCATGAATTTGAAGAGCACATAAGACTGGGAAAGTGCCCGTTTGGCAATGGATACATGGGGAGTTGGGATGAGTGAAACTGGCTTAGTTAAGCCACGAATAGGCACCAATTCACATTATAATAAAAAAATGATGCACGATTCATGATGCATGATAGCGTGTAACGTTTTTCCCCACTCTATATCCTGAGCTTGCAGAATTTTTCCCAGGCAATGTATCTAAGTCGTTGGTTAAATTTATAACCAGGGAAAAAGGATGTAAACCATTCCATTTTATCTTTAATGTCCTGAAACCTTTTAGTCCGGTTGTCCATCTAATCGATAAAGAATACGGAATCACGAAGGCACTAAGGCACAAAGTAAAGATCGAAAATTAAAGGACTGAAAAACAGGACTGAGCATTCTTTCAATGACTGTTAGAAGACCCGAATAATAAGGATATCCTGATGAAGAATTTAACGACTAGACTGGTAATCCTCATGATTGTAGCTTTTGCTGTGACCCTGGTTTCAATGCAGTCTCGGCAGAGTTCGTTGGTAATCGTTTCCTACGCCCTAGCCGAGAAAGAAGCCGGTAAATTCGACCATACGCACTCTGTTTTTGATTCTCTCCTCAAAAAGTATGTCCATAACTCCAAGGTTGACTATGAAGGCTTCATAAGCTCACGAGAGGAGTTCAACGCCTATCTCAAGGGACTCGGCTCAGTAACCGAAGGCGAATATGAAAGCTGGTCACAGGAAGAGAAGCTGGCTTTCTGGATTAATGCCTATAACGCCTTTACCATTAAAGCCATTATGGATAACTACCCCATTCATAGGGGCTTTAGCCTGTTTAGCCTTTTCTATCCCGGAAACAGCATTCGTCAAATTGACGGTGTATGGGATAGGCTTGAGTTTCGGGCAGTGGGTAGGATGGTAACATTGAACGAGATAGAGCACGAGATCCTGAGAAAACAATTTAAGGAGCCCAGAATCCATGCGGCCATTAACTGCGCTTCCATAGGATGCCCGGATTTGAGAAATGAGGCCTACCGGTCGGATATCATCGAAGAACAACTAGATTCCGCTTCGGCTGATTTTGTCAACAACAGTGATAAAGGGATGAGAATCAACCCGGCCGAGAGAACGGTGAAGCTCTCCAAAATATTCGAATGGTTTGGTGATGACTTCATAGAGCAATATGGAAACACCGGTCTATTCAGCGAAAGGAGTCCGAAAGAGAGAGCGGTTCTTAACTTTGTGATGAAGTACCTTAAATCGGAAGAGGAAAAACAATTTTTAAAAAGAGATGATTTCAAGGTCGGCTATCTAGATTACGATTGGAGTCTTAATGAATTAAAAGTTGAGGCTACAGCCTTCAGATAAACGGCGCGTAGCGAATCGCGTTGTGAGTTCTTAACCTATCTATCTATCCATCCTCCTTTGAGCGGGAGAAGCCCCCTTTAAGAGAAGTATGGGGGCTTCTCTTTTTTCCCCAGTAGTTAAAAGATGGTAAAATGTAACACTAGCCTCTTATATAGCTTAACTTCCCGATTAAACAAAATGACATCGACAGAGGAAGTGCTTATTTTAATCCCATCATCAATAAATCAATTCTTCAATAACTATGGTTGAGCAGAAAGTAACGGAGTCATCAACTACCGAGGGTTTGCCCGTTGCTCCTTCGTTGAAGGAGGCGCTCAAAAACACGTTTCAGGTTCCCCGTCCAACCGTAGTAGTCGATAGACGGGTCATACAAATAACTCTGCTTTCGTTGTTACTCGGGCTCGCCGGTGGTGTGGTTGCACGGGCACTAATGTTGCTAATCGGTGCTATCACAAACCTATCCTTCTATGGTCGTCTCTCAACCAGCTTTGTTTCACCATCTAACAATCAACTGGGAATTTTTGTGATTTTCGTCCCAGTCGTGGGCGCAGTAATAGTCGGGCTAATGGCCCGTTATGGATCTAAAGGAATCCGCGGACACGGTATCCCTGAGGCTATGGAGCAGGTGCTGGTCAATCAGAGTCGTATACCACCACGCCTGACCTTTCTTAAACCGGTATCAGCAGCCATATCAATTGGAACCGGTGGGCCGTTTGGCGCCGAGGGACCGATCATCGCCACCGGCGGCGCACTCGGCTCGCTGGTTGGCCAGTTGTTGAAAACTACCGCGGACGAGCGCAAGACGCTTTTGGCAGCCGGAGCAGCAGCGGGTATGTCAGCCACCTTCGGAAGCCCGGTATCAGCCGTCTTACTGGCTATAGAGCTGTTACTGTTTGAGTTTCGGCCACGCTCCCTTATTCCCGTAGCACTTGCCAGCACTGCTGCGGCGGCAGTCCGCATAGCGTTTGTCGGAACAACACCAATCTTTGCCATGCCCGACCTAGCACCACCGAACGGAACTGCCATTGCTTGCTACATCTTACTTGGGGCTACTGTCGGCGTTGCTTCGGTCTATGTAACACGCTCAGTTTATGCCATAGAAGATGCGTTTGCCCGACTCCCAATCCACTGGATGTGGTGGCCGGCGATAGGGGCGGTCGCAGTAGGAATAATCGGCTATGTCGCACCTCGCACTATGGGAGTAGGCTACGATATCATCGACCAGATACTCTCAGGTGCTATAACCGGGAAGGTGCTTATCGCTCTCTTTGTACTCAAATTCGTGTCTTGGTCAATCTCCCTGGGAAGCGGAACGTCCGGCGGAACACTTGCGCCACTATTTATAATCGGAGGAGGCTTTGGCGCAGCACTGGGAAGTGCGGTTCTAATTATTTTCCCCGCTCTTGGGCTCGATGTACGTGTAGCCGCTTTGGTCGGTATGGCAGCTATGTTCGCCGGGGCATCAAGGGCCATGCTCGCTTCGGTGGTGTTTGCCTTCGAGACTACGCTTCAACCCCTCGGTCTTCTCCCACTATTAGGAGGATGTACCGCCGCTTATTTGGTGTCCAGCTTGCTCATGAGGAACTCCATAATGACCGAAAAGATCGCCCGGCGCGGGGTGCGTGTACCCGCTGAATATTCTGCCGACCTTCTTGAGCAGGTACTGGTGCGAGAATCCGCGACATACCGGGTAGCTACTCTTAAATCGAGTATAACCATTGAAGAGGCACGTGCATGGCTTACTTCGGGCACTCCAGGCAGCACCCATCAGGGGTTCCCGGTTATTGACGAGGAGAACAACTTGCTTGGGGTTGTAACCCGTCGAGATTTATTCGATGCCAATGACTCGCCTACAAAACAACTGGGCGAATTGATAAAACGTACACCAACAGTCGTGTATGAGGACAGTACGCTTCGAGAAGCCGTTGATTTAATGGCGGAGGAGGGAATTGGGCGGCTACCGGTGGTTAATCGTGTTAACCCACTCCAGGTCGTTGCCATACTGACCAGAAGCGATATTTTATCTGTCCATCGCAAACGTCTGGAAGAGGCACATCAATTCAAGCAAAGTATTCACTGGTTTGGTATCCGCTGAATCATGAATAGAAAATTCTAAGATTTTGAATTAATTAATTGAATTAGCCACTAGTCTCATATCTGTCCAAAATAGGTTTTAAGGGAAGGGAGCTCCAACAGGTAGAATTGATTTATTTGCAACAACAAAACAACCACCTGAAGGAGGCATCCCGTGAACAAGTATAGCAGTATTTTTGGTCAAATGTTACGAATA
>DATMAT010000044.1 GCA_035559815.1 Thermodesulfobacteriota bacterium | reverse complement strand
TTGTCCGGGAATCTCTCCGCCCCCATCTCTAAATACCTGGTGACCGGGAGCCACTGCTTGGTATCGTCGAAGGTGCCAAAGGGCAATGTCCCCTCACCCAGATATCGCGAGTCTCTTGGCCTGAATAAAAGTCGCATATTAACCCTCCTTCTCCGCTTTTATCCTACACTTGTTAGTTGATTTAGAGAAGATAAAAGACTACAGGCAAAAAATCAATGTGTTACGAGGCTTATTATATAACAAATAAAATTTCTTATCAAATTGACTACAGAACGTCTACCGGTTGTTGTGAAATCTAATAAAATAACCGAGCTTAAAGGATGAGAGCTCGTATATCCGGTTAATATCTGTCCGAGTCCGATTTCTAAACAGTCTTATGGCTTAGGATTTATAAAAACCAATTCGAAAAACGACCAGTCTTAAACTGCAGTTGTGACGTTTTTTGTCGTTTTATGCATGTTTAAAACCTCTATCTTCCTATCTGATTAGTTGATAATTTAATAATGATGAAAGAGAGTTAGAAATGTTGATAGGGTAAACCTAGAAATGGCATGAATCTTGCCAAATTTAGCTCCTATGAACATCCATTTGGCCAAAGTCCTGGTTAAGGAAAATGTTATAAGTCTAGACCAATTCAAGGCCACTGTAGAGGAACAGAGGCGGACCAAGAAGAGACTAGGCGAAGTCCTGATTAGCTTGGGGTTTATAAATGAGTCTGAGTTACTGGATTTCTTGAGCAAAGAATATGGGGTGCCGGTGGTTAATCTGGATGAAATGGATATAGATGAAGCAGTTCTCAAGGATGTGCCCAGAAAGACTGTGCTAGAGCATAGATTGATTCCGATCGGTCGAACTGGGAGTAATTTGGTAGTGGCAATGTCAGACCCGTCGAACATAATAGCAATAGATGATCTCAGGTTTGCAACCGGGTATAACATCAAGCCGGTGGTTGCGCCGGAGAGGGCGATTGAAAATGTGATAGAGAGATACTATGGTGCAGAAGATGATACTAAAGAAAGGGTTAGAGTAGAAAGGAGCGAGGAACAAATTGACCGGGTAATTCAAGAGCTTGAAGACCTTAAGAAGAACAAGAACGAATCGGCTTCGTCATCAAAAGAAGTGCCTGAATCAGCAGAGCCAGAGAGTGAACTCGGTCCTGAGTCGGAGAAAGGGCAGGTCTTTGCTCCTACCGGTGTTTCTCCAGAGATATCCGAGCCGGAGCGGAGTCAGGAAGAGTTGATTTTTCAGGCACAGGAAAATGAGCAGTATAAAGTTAGCCTGTCCCCTCCGGAATCATCCTCACAAAGTATCGAAGTTGTAGAAACAGATGTTAGCTCGTATGCGGCAGAAGATGAGGCTGCCGATCCGGACAATCACTTCTGGCATATACATAGGACTCAGGAAGAAGAGGGAGCTAGCTCTGAGGAAGAAGACCCGTCCAAGAGTCTTGAGACGATGAATTATGAAGAGGAGTTATTAGAAGGTGAGGAAAATGAGACGAACGTTCCCAGGGCAGATAGC
Source organism: Thermodesulfobacteriota bacterium (assembly GCA_035559815.1). Lineage (NCBI taxonomy): Bacteria > Pseudomonadati > Thermodesulfobacteriota > Thermodesulfobacteriota bacterium. Next base: position 86,711 of record DATMAT010000044.1, on the reverse strand, counting down.
TTCTTCACTCGAAGTTCTGAACCGGAATATTCTGGTGAAGAAGCACTGAACGAACCAGTATATGCAGAAGAAAATCTTGACCCATTCCGTTCGCCGTTATCAGTTCGTAGTATTGAAGAAGAACAATCAGAGAAGGAAAAAGACTTCGATCCGAGTAGCCTGTTTACTGGTCAACCTGAACCCGACATCAATTCGCAAGAAATAGTTATGGAGTCAGTGGTGGAGGGTACGATTTCCGACAGCTTAAGCCCGGTATCCGTGGCTCCGGATTCAGGCTCTGCACCAATAGATGCTGAAAAAAGCAGTAATGGAGAACCATTCGACCCCAGCAGTTTCTTCACCCAAATATACGGCCACTGGGAGGATCAGGAAGAGGCCCAGCCGCTAACGGGTGAAGAGGAGAAAGTTATCGAGCAAACCAGCTCTTACACGGAATCTGAGTCTTACCAAACAAAAGATGAGGTAGCGGAAGAGGTAGTGATAGAAGACGATATCCCAGATAGTCTTTTCGCCCATGATTACGAGCCGCAGCATGACCAGGAGTATGTAGATTTTGAGTCGGCGGAGGAGGACAGTGCTATTGACCCTTTCCGGGCTCCAACATCTTATCAGGGCTCTCCGGCCTCGCCACCGACGAAAGAACCAGCCGCCGGTTTAAAGGAGAAGGAAGACCACTCCGAGCCTGACGGAAATCTTTTCTCCAAGGCCGATGTTCCCGACTCCTCCACATCCGATACTGCGGAGAGGGAAGAGGTGCATGCAAATGACCGAGCAGTCGTTGAGCTAAATGAGGAAACCTTCCCTCCTACCGAGCCGGATAGGGAACTCTCCACTCAGAAGACCGTCCTGGTTGTGGATGATAGTCCGACGATTCAAAAAATTGTAGCAATTACTCTAGAACGAAAAGGATATGGCGTATTCACCGCTGCCAATGCAATGCAGGCGTTGGCTAAGTTGAACGAAGTGATTCCTGACCTAATCTTTCTGGATATTAACCTCCCCCACATGGACGGTTACAAGCTTTGCCGGGTTATCAATGATCTTGGACTCGGCAAAAATGTGCCCATTATCATGCTATCGGGTAAAGATGGGTTATTCGAGGAAATGAGGGGAAAGATAGCCGGAGCAACCGGTTTCATATCCAAGCCGTTTGAGCCAAGCACGCTGATACACACGGTAGAAAGGTACGTTAGTTGAATTTATTTATTCCCTCGACAAATCCCTCTATTCCTGTTTAAAATCTGTTTAGCTAAAACTCCCCTATAATTCGATAAAGTAAAATTAAGCCTGAATTAAAGGTTCTCCGGTCATTGGTCGAGTTCCGATAGGTATACTGAAAATTTCTCATAAATCTTTTCTATCCAGCCGGGATGGGGCTTCCGGTTGTATGAATGGTCCTTTCAAAACGTTGACCTTATTGATTTTCAAATACCTTGTGATAGTTTTTTACACCCATGATAGAAAGGAAAATCGGATACAAGTTCAAAAATCATAGCTTGCTCAAAACAGCTCTCACTCACAGTTCGTTCGCCAACGAGACTTCCGTGGAAAGTAATGAACGACTAGAATTTCTGGGAGATGCAATTCTCGGTTGTATCGTCGCCCGGTTTCTCTACGACCATTTTCCGGAAGCATCCGAGGGAAAGCTTTCGAAGATGAGGAGCGCCATAGTGAGCAGATTCAACTTTGCCCGTCTGGCCGGGGAATTGGGAATCGATAAGGAAATACTCCTGGGTAAAGGGGAAGAACTGACTGGCGGCAGAAAGAGGGAGTCAAACCTGGCCGGGGCGTTTGAGGCTTTGATAGGGGCTATTTATCTAGACGGTGGATACAGAAAGGTCTTCCAAGTAATATCGCGCCTTTTGAAGAAGTGCCTCCAACAGAAGGAAATATTCATCGATTATAAGACGAAACTGCAAGAGCTGGCACAAAAGCAGTATAAAATCATGCCTAAATACAAGGTGGTTTTAGAGGAGGGCCCCCCGCACGACAAGTGCTTTCACGTCGAGGTTAAAGTGGATAGGAAGGTTCTGGGAAAGGGATACGGCAGAAATAAAAAAGAGGCCGAACAAGCAGCGGCTAAGGAGGGACTAGAAAATCTAGAATTAAAAGAGGGGCTGGAAAACCTAGAATTAAAAGCGGAGCCTGCGGCAAAGGTAAGAGAAACAGATGCTATAAGGGTGAAAGCTACCGATGCTATGAAGAAGGTTATTTCCGGTGGTAGTTTTGAATCAAAAAGATCTAAGCACTGATTCACTGGTGAATTTTTTTAGAATCAAATCCTATCAATCAGAATCTTCCCCAACAATTCCAAGCTCTTCCATTTTCTTCGAGAGCGTGTTTCTGTTTATTCCTAACATGGCTGAGGCTCTTTTTTTATTGCCCTTGGTTGCTTTTAGAATCGCTTCGATGAGGGGTTTCTCGACCTTTCTTATTACAATATCGTAGATTCCAGTAGGAGGAATCTCCTCGAATGAGTTAATCAGGGTCAGTAATTTTGCAGCCATGAGTTCATCAAATGCGTCCACTTTCTCTGTTTTCTTGCTCTTCAGGTATGGGGCTGCGTCAAGAATGGTGTCTGTTGCTATGGTAATGTCGGAGGAAAGCACTATCACCCGCTTAATCGTGTTTTCCAGTTCCCTTACGTTTCCCGGCCAATCGTACTCCATCAGTATTTCCTTCGCTTCTTCGGATAAAGTTCTTTTCCCCGAGCCTAGTTCGTTTGCATGTTTTTCCAAAAAATGCTCTACCAGGATGGGGATATCCTCTTTTCTCTCTCTCAATGGTGGAATTTCGATTGTTATTCCATTCAGCCGGTAATAAAGGTCCTTTCTGAATGTTCCTTTTTCCACTTCATCTCCCAGGTTTTTATTGGTGGATGCGATTACCCTAACGTCCACCTCTATGGGTTTTTCGCTTCCTAGGCGGTAGAACTTTTTTTCTTCGAGCACCCGAAGGAGCTTGGTTTGGAGTTCGAGCGGCATGTCCCCAATCTCGTCTAATAGCAGCGTCCCGCCGTGTGCCTCTTCAAATCTTCCCTGTTTTTTGATTGTCGCTCCGGTGAAGGCTCCCTTTTCGTAGCCAAATAGCTCGCTTTCCAGAAGGTCTTTTGGCAGCGCGGCTATGTTGACTGCTACTAATCTTTCTTCCTTTCTTCGGCTGTTGAAGTGAATGGCTCGGGATACAAGCTCTTTTCCAGTTCCGCTTTCCCCGGTGATAAGCACGGTCAAGTCTTTCTCGGCAATACGCCCTATGGTCTTGTATATTTTGAGCATGGCAGAGGATACTCCTACTATTCCATGAGGAGTTTCCGTAGATTCTTTTAGACTGGCCCGGAGAAGCTCCAGCTTTTTCGAGGTTTCATAGCTCTCGATAGCCCTTTCCACGATTATCTTGACTTCATCCAGGTCAAAGGGTTTAGCTACGTAGTCGTAGGCACCCTCTTTCATCGCGTCTATGGCGTTTTTTACGGTGTTTTGGGCGGTGATTACGATTACCGGGATATCGACTTCCCTTAGCCTGATTTCGTGAAGCACATCTATTCCACTCAAATCGGGCATCTTAATATCCAGTATCATCAGGGAAAAATTGTCGGAGGTGGCTTTATTTATGGCTTCGGAGCCGTTTTCCCCGTAATCTACGCTGTAGCCGGCCTTTTCCAGGCTCCTTCCCAGGACCCATCTTATGCTCTCTTCATCATCTACCACTAATATCTTTTTGGTCATATTATCGTAAGTTCTGTTGGGTAAACAGCCGGTCCTCGCTACCGTTTTGATACCGGTAAATACACCTTGAATAGTGTCCCCTTACCTAACTCGCTCTCTACTTGGATGGCCCCTCCATGTTTAGCAATGATTTGGTATGCAAGAAATAAGCCAAGCCCGGAGCCGCTCTTTTTTGTAGTATAAAAGGGGGTGAAGATTTTTTCCAGGGTGTCCTTTGGTATTCCCGTCCCATTATCTTTTATCTCGATAGAAATTGCGTTTTCATCCTTTAGCTTATAGTCGGTGATCCATCTTGTGGTAATCTCTATTATACCGTGGGCCGGAGGGTTGCTCGATCTAATCGACGATTCGGACGCGGCGGCTTCGGGGAACGGCCTATCCGAAATTGCCTCGACAGCATTCTTTATCAGGTTTAAAAAAACCTGCTTAAGGCTATCTCTATCACCTAAAACCAACGGCAACGTTACATCAAAGTTTTGTAGGAATTGAACCTGCTTGATGTCGCTGGACTTTGATTCCAGGAATAATATTTCCAGGAGCATTTCATGAATATCTACCGGCTCGAACACCTCTTTGGCAAATGGCTCGAGCCCCTTCAGTGTTTCCAGAAGCGCCTTGAGCCTATCCGCCTCCTTGATGATTATCTCACCGCACTTTATCCTTTCTTCCTTATTGCTTTTTCCATCGACTATTATCTGTGCGGCCCCCCTGATTCCGCCAAGCGGGTTCTTTAATTCATGGGCCAGCCCCACTAGGAGCTCTTCCATGGTAGAAGTAGAAATCTGCTGCAGGGTTTTTTCACTGAGGAATTTGGTTCCTACCAGGTCTTTTACTTGAATTATGGCTCCCAGCAGTTCACCTTTGTCCGAGAATAAAGGCGAAGCCGTTACCTGGATGGAAATTTTCTCCCCTCCTCTTAGCACCGGATTGATCTCATCGCCAAAAACGGTGCGTTCCTCCCGGAGTGCTTTTTCCGCAGTTTCATCTATCTCTTCCGGGAGGAAGCTGGAGGACGGCTTGCCGAAAGCCTTCTTTCTGGAGATTTTGAATATGGCCTCTGCCGCATCGTTCATGCTGAGGACCAAAAAAGACCGGTCTATTACGATAATACCATCGGGAAGGGAGTCGAAGATTTCTTTGTACAGATTATGGTCAGTTTTGATGGGTTTGTTCATTTTGATTGATTAACGGTTTGTGGCCAATAGCCCCTATATTACTTCCCCTGACGGTCACAATACTATATTGGAATTTTGTAGAGATTCAAATTCCGACCGTCTTGCCGTGCCCTGAAACTGGAACAGTAAACATGTATAGACTATTTGTGGAAGTGAAGTGAATTAAAAATCGCTTTAAGACTTTCGGTCTCGCTATATAACTAAAGTCCTGGAAAGTGTCTACTCCTAAAGTCTTATTGACTTGGACCTATAAAATTTGATATTGTGAATCGTCGTCTTCAAGTTCGCTGGGGTATAGGATAATCAATTCAGAAATTTTTGGTCTAAACGTTAAGACGTCTGAGAGCACCTGACTACTTACAACCCGAATGCGGCATAGGGGTTTTCCTTGGATGCACGGAATGTAGGAAATAGAAGTTAGCTTTTCGTCTAAAAGTATCAGGGCAGAATCCCTGAAGACGAATATAAACTGAATCTTCAATTAATAGGGTGAGGAATTAAGATGTGATGATATATTTTCCAGGGTAACTGCTTAGCTTCACCAATAAGACAATTACTCTCAAGTTTGCGCTACTTGCCGAATAATTAGAGTCCGCCCTACTTTCCGGAGGAGAGAGCGTGGTGAAACAGGTAAAGGTTTTACTCCTCGATTTTAGCGAAACCAGCGACTTAGCTCTCAACCTTCAAGAAATTCTAGAATCCTCACCGAGCCCGCAAGAAATACAAATCCGAATGGAGTCCCTCAAAACCGGAGAACCCTATCTTTTAAATAGTGACCTGTCTAGGATAACCTCAAAACTCGCTCCGGACGTGTTTTTTCTAATCCTCGCTTCCAGTCAGATAAACGACGCCGGTGCACTCTTTCAGTCAATAAAGGAGGAGCACCCAAAAAGACCGGTAATAGTGGTAACTGACGGAGGAGAACCGGGGAGTATGCTCGAATTAATCAGGCTAGGGGCCGACGATTTCATCACGCCGCCGTTCCGGCCAATAGATGTTTTACCCCGTGTATGGAGATTGCTCGAGCAAATAGAACGGCAGGAAAAACTGTCGAGTGCAATCAAAGAGAAATTAGGCCTTAAGCACCTGTTAGGAGAGAGCCCGGCGTTCCTGGCGGAGATGAAAAAGGTTCCTTTGCTATCTAAGTGCGATGCCCGGGTGCTCATCTCCGGAGAGACCGGCACCGGGAAAGAGCTTTTTGCCCGGGCCATCCATTATCTAAGCCCTAGAGCGAGCAAACCCTTTATCCCGGTTAACTGCGGGGCCATACCTTCCGAGCTTGTGGAGAACGAGTTGTTCGGCCATGAGCGGGGGGCGTTCACCGGCGCCACCTCTTCCCAGCCCGGGCTTATTTGTGAAGCCAATGGCGGCACCCTATTCCTGGATGAGGTCGACTGTATTCCAATTCTGGTGCAGGTAAAGCTCTTGCGCTTTCTCCAGGAAAGGGAGTATCGGCCCCTTGGCTCGACAAAGATAAGGAAAGCGGATGTACGGGTGATCGCCGCCACTAACATAGACTTGGAAGGAGCGGTCAGAGAGGGAAGGTTTCGCCGTGATCTTTACTATCGACTGAGTATTATTCCGCTCAAACTTCCGCCGCTTCGCGAGCGACGGGAGGACATACCCATCCTGGCTCAACATTTCCTGAACGAATATACCGAGCAATTCAGAAAACAAATGATGACCTTTTCGATAGATGCTTTGCAGAGGCTTATGCTCTATGACTGGCCGGGCAATGTGCGGGAGCTGGAGCACGTGGTTGAACGAGCCGTCCTGCTCTCCGAGGACAAGCTAATCCGAGATGTAGACATATTACTGCCGGAATCAGAACCTGCCACGGGTGCAGAATCGTTCCAGGTGCTTAAGGAAAAGTTTGTAGCCAGGTTTGAGAAGAACTACATTAAGAGCCTCTTGTGTACATACCAGGGTAATATAACCAAGGCGGCGGAGGCAGCCAGAAAAAATCGGCGAGCCTTTTGGCAGTTGATCAGAAAACACCAGATCAACGTGAAGGATTTTAAGTCCCGTATTCCATAGGAGGTAAAAACCATCCATTTAACCAGGACAAATTTGTCCTGCCAGCGATATTTCTCAATATAGGCTTCAAACTACGCTAGAATAGCGCACCGATATTCTATCTTAGCCGTCCGAGTTTTCAGCTAAATTGAGCTATTTCTTATTACTCTTCTCAAAAGAGAGGACAAAAACATCCTATCGGCCACAGGAATATTTAGCGAAAATAATAAGTTGCAATTGGCACAGCCGTTGCCGGTACATAGGAAAGCTCCTGATGCACGCTATCTCTATGAACGAAAGAGAGGAATCGGACATCGTTTACGAAATCTTATCCTATCTAGCCGAGAATCCCGATGCCGGAGATACGATGGAGGGCATTGTGGAGTGGTGGTTACTGGAACAGAAGATCAAGCGCGAAACCGGAAGGGTGAGAGAGGCGTTGAAGATGCTGGTGGAGAAAGATCTGGTACAAGAGCGTGGCGGCAATAACCTGCGGACCTATTACCGGATCAATCAGAGCAAGTACGAAGAAATAAAAGAGCTATTAAAGGCCAGGTATAAGTGATGGAGACTACCGTACAGGGCTTATCTCCGCATGATTGCTTTATAACCCCTCCTACTCGTGGAAAGGACTGGTATGCGGTTTATACAGTAGTAAGACATGAAAAGAGCGTAAATTCGGCTCTCCTAGAAAAGAGTATAGACGCTTTTCTTCCGCTGAGGGAAGTTGCCAGTCGCTGGAAAGATAGGAGGAAAGCAGTCCGGTTCCCACTCTTTCCGGGATACCTGTTCGTTAATATTCATCCTCAAGACAGATACACAGTTTTGAATACACGGGGCGTCGTCAAGATTCTCGGCGCCGGTGGAAATCCCATACCGGTTCCAGTCGAGCAGGTCGATGCTGTGAAGAGAATCTTGGAGAGCAGGCTGGAATACGAACCTTATTCCTATTTCGCCCTGGGAAAAGAGGCCCTGGTGGTAAAGGGTCCGTTTCAGGGATTGAGGGGAAGAATATTGGAGAGAAGAGGCGGGTACAGGCTCATACTATCAGTCGATATTATCCAGCGTGCTGTCGCTGTTGAAGTAGATGTTAGGGACTTGGAATTGGTTTAGCAACTATTCCAAGATGACCGAGTCCTTGGGCAAATAGCCTGGATTAGTTGTCACCCGGTGTAAGTGAGGTGGCGAAGCTGTGCGAATCGTTTCGGAAATGGCACTCGATAATTCGAAGACCATGAGCGAAGGTTTGCCGTACGCCGATAGCTGGGAGCATATATCGGATGAATTGAGATACCTGGATTTACTTATTCACCTTCAGGTACTCAAACAGCGGAGCCATCATCCGGCGAATCCGCTGGAGCAGTTGAAAGGACTGGTAATATCGGAAGAGGAGATTGCCGGGTTGCTGTCGGATATTGCCGCCGAATCGAGTGAGGAGAATCCTCTAAATACCTACATTTTGGAGAGTCGGAGCTTGATCGAGTCTTTGAAAAAGATCGAGTCGAAAATCAAGGAGAGACGAGCGGTCAGCCGGAAGGAAGGAGTTTACCTAACTCTTCCGCACCTCTCTCGGTTTTTTAATCTCACCCCATTTGAAGAGAAATGCCTGGTTGTTTGCTTGGCGCCGGAGGTAAATCGCAAGTACGAGAAGCTCTACTCTTACCTGCAAGATGACCTGACTCGGAGGAGGCCATGTGTTGACTTAATGCTCAACCTGCTCTGCAATACGTTGGAAGATAAACTGGCTGCGAGGAAAGTGTTCGACCCTCAAGCACCGCTACTCAAATGCGGACTTCTACAAATAGCGGATGCCTCGCCTGATGGTTTCACACCTCTGTTATCACGGTCTCTCCGGATTGATGACCGAATGGTCGACTTCTTGCTGGGGTCAAGCCGGATAGATGTACGCCTTGATTCTATAGCCCGACTGGTTTCTCCACAGGGAAATTTGGTTGACTCCGGTGTGACCGAAGAGGCACGAAATCGAATCCAATCTTTCATTCGCTCTCATTTCAGCGAAGAGAGCCAGGCGAAGAAGAAGCTGGTCTTCTACTTTCACGGACCGCATGACTCGGAGAAAAGGGCATTAGCTGAAGTCGTCTGCAGTGATCTTGGGGTACCCTTGTTAATCGGAGACGTGGAAAAAATGCTGAGCGGACGGTCATCTTTCGAAGATATTATATGGTCACTCTGCCGGGAAGCAGTGCTTCAACAAGCCTCGTTGTGTTTGGAGAACTTCGACCTTTTGGTGACTCATGATGGGAAATATCAGCATCACTTAGAGTCCCTGCTCGAAATGGTTAAGAGCTTCTCCAGATTAACGTTTCTAATCGGCAGAAGTCCGTGGAAGCCTCGGGGGAGCCTGGAAAATCACGTTTTCATCGACCTTGAGTTTTTCATACCCGATGATAAGACGAGAAGGGGTATCTGGGAAAGCTACCTGAGCGGGCGCGATTCCGTGGCAGACGCTCTCGACGTCTGTGAATTATCTAATAAGTTCAGGTTTACACCGGGCCAGATCAAGGATGCTCTTCAAACAGCAGATAATCTGGCGCGCTGGCGAAGCCCTGATAATCCTAAGATTACGATGGCGGACCTTTACTCTGCCTGTCGTGCTCAATCGAATCAGAAACTAAGCGCCCTGGCCAGAAAGATTAACCCGAAGTACACCTGGGGTGACATCGTGCTTCCATCCGACCAAATGGGTCAGCTCCGGGAAATCTGTAACCAAGCTAAGTATAGACACCTTGTCTACGGCGAATGGGGGTTTGATCGTAAGCTTTCTTACGGTAAAGGGTTGAACGCACTCTTTAGCGGGCCTTCCGGTACGGGCAAGACTATGGCAGCCGAGATTATCTCTAACGACCTGTGCCTCGACCTTTATAAAATTGACCTTTCTCAGGTGGTCAGCAAGTACATAGGCGAGACCGAAAAAAACCTGGAAAAAATCTTTGCTGAGGCGCAAACCACCAACGCTATTTTGTTCTTTGACGAGGCAGATGCCCTTTTTGGCAAACGATCAGAGGTAAAGGATGCCCATGACCGCTATGCCAATATCGAGATCGGCTACCTGTTGCAAAAGATGGAGGAATACGACGGGACGACCATACTGGCTACCAACCTTCGACAGAACATGGATGAGGCATTCGTGCGCAGGATGCAGGTTATCGTTGAATTCCCGTTTCCGGATGAAGAATACCGGCGGCGCATCTGGGAGGTCGTTTTCCCGGGTGAAGCGCCTCTTGACCGCAACATCGACTTCGGCATCCTTGCCCGTGAGGTCAAGCTGCCCGGGGGCAATATCAAAAACATAGCCATTAATGCGGCATTCTATGCCGCTGAAGACGGCAGGCTCATTCGAATGGCACATCTCATGCGGGCGGTGCGCCAGGAATATCGGAAGCTAGGCCGGATATGGAATGAAGCGGAGTGGAGCACGAAAGGAAAGCTGGTCTCATAAAATTGTAGTAGTCAGAATTTGAGATTTCGGTCAATGTCAGCATAAGTCATATCTGGAAGTAACTTTCAACGCTGTCATTCTGGGCGAAGCGATGAATCTAATTTTTAGATGCTTCACTTTGTTCAGCATGACAACATAGGCCGTTTGCTGAGTTCATTCCTACGCTTTGTTCAGGACAGGCTTTAAATGTTAAGAAAGGCTCAGGGTGACATTAATAAAAATGAAAACATTCTATTAGATACAACTTGCTAAGGCGGTGTCCGTTTGATTAATTTCTGGCTATTACACATTTAAATGGAGAGATGACCAAGGCACAAAGAAGGAATAAGAATTTCAAAAAGAATCCAGAAGCCAGAATAGAGAATTCAGAAGTTTTCTTTTTTACTTCTGACTACTGGCTTCTGACTTCTAACTCCGGGTCTCAGGTCTTTGGTTGAGCGGGTTACCTTGAAGAGGGGTACTAATAGAGGGACTAGATTATGGCGCGTAACTACGTGATTCAGAGGGGGGATAGCTTGCGGAAGATTTCAAAGAACTTCTACGGCGATCCTTTGCTCTTCAAGAAATTGGCCGATTATAACGGGATTCTAAATCCTGACCTCATAATAGTAGGCCAGAACATAGAAGTGCCTTCTAAGCGCTAACTGCTGGGGGAAGTTGCAGAACCGCCTGCCCCGGTCGGTTCAAGCGGGAGCGGCTCGCTTGCCACTCCTAACGGTCTCGAAGAAATCTTAGCCACCTTCGGTAACATCTACGATTTCATCCGAGATGACGGAAGCCTCAACCCCGGTTGGGAGTCAAAACACCTGGCCAGGGTCGAGTTACCGTTCTCAATTCCTCTTTCCTGGGACCGCTCACAATCGGTCACTAGACTATATTGCCATAAAAAACTGGTCGAGATATTTGCCGAGGTCTTTTCCAAGATAGAGAGAAAAGGGTTAAGGAGCAAGATCAGAACCTTTGGCGACTGCTATAATTACCGCTCCAAGAGGACGAGTCGAAAATTATCCACCCACAGTTGGGGGGGTCGGTATTGACCTCAATCCGGAAACGAACCCTCAGGGGAAACCCGGAGACATGCATCCGGGTGTTGTGGAGATCTTTCAGGAGTTTGGCTTCAAGTGGGGAGGCGATTGGTCAGGAAGGAGTAAGGACCCGATGCATTTTCAATTCTGTACGGGGTACTAAACATGGGAGATTACCGGGCGATTGCCGATGTAGGGGAAACGTTAATCACGCTCTTGAGGGATAACATGAGCGACCTGGTTAATCCCAACTCCATTGTCCTGCTCTCGCCAGCAGAGGTAGAGGACCAAAGCATCCGTTTGACCCTCTTCCTGTATAACATCATGGAGAATCCTCATCTGAAAAATCAGGAGATGCGTAACATTAGCCCCACCGAGCTTGGCTATCCGCCATTGACCCTGGACCTCTATTATCTACTGACCGCTTACGCCTCGACCCAGATACCGGACAAGACGGAGCAGACCCTGGAACAGCACCGGATATTGGGAAGGGCGATGCGCATTTTTTACGATAACGCTATTTTGAGCGGCACGACTCTTCAGGGAAGCCTCGAAGGGACAAGCGATGAACTGAGGATTGTGCTTAATCCTATATCTCTTGATGACCTGACCAAGATATGGAGTGCGTTTCAGGAGGTGGGCTATAGGCTTTCCGTAAGCTACCTGGTCACTCCTACAAATATTGACTCGACGCGTGATATGAGTATGCAAAGGGTTGTATCCAAAGAAATGAATTACTCATTCATGGTTCCGAAGAGATAGGAAGAATATATGGCCATTATTTTCCCTTACGTTACGAGCGAGTTTACGGCATATGAGGGAGAAAAGATTATTACCGTGCTCTCTCTGGCTGTCCGTCTCATTGATGATTTCACGGAAGAGGAAACGATTGGGAACGTGAAAGTCACGATAAAGGAAGGGGATATAAAAGCCTTCAAGAATCTAAGTGGATACTACTTGTTCAAAGATATGAATCCTGGGAACTATAATTTTGCAGTTGGGTCGGACTTTTACTTACCAGAAGAGATGGCGGTTAACTTACCCCAGCCTGACCCAAAGAACCCGGTAGTCGAAGTCACTCTTAAACCTAAACCATCGTATCCGTTCCCCCGTAATGCCACCCTAGTAAGGGGCTTGGTTTCGGACGGCAATCCGGTAGTCGACGCAGATGTAAGTGTTGTCGGTAAAACCATAGAAACCAAAACGGATGAAAAGGGTGAGTTTGTACTCTATTTTAAGGGAATTAAACAAGAAGCGATTACCGTCGAGGTCAAAAAAGGTGGAAATACCAAGTCTGTTAATACAACCGTTGAGGAAGGGAAAACGGTTTCTTTGGGAATCGTTTCCTTCCCATGATGGATGATTTTTACTAGAAATAGAAATCTAAATTTGCAGTAAAGGAGGTAAAAAATGCCAGAGTATTTATCACCGGGCGTGTATGTAGAAGAGTTTGAAATCGGTGCCAGGCCCATCGAGGGTGTAAGCACCAGCACCGCCGGATTTCTCGGCCCAACTGAGAGGGGCCCGGAACAACCCCGGCTCATTACCGGGTTCGAACAGTTTAGGCGGACTTACGGCCGTTATCTTGCGGACTCTTTCCTTGCTTACGGGATAGAAGGGTTTTTTACAAACGGCGGTAAACGCTGCTTTGTGGGAAGGATCGTGGCGGATGATGCTGTAGCGGCGGCTGCCAATTTGGGTACGCAGGCAAACGTTGAAGCCATCGGCCCGGGAGAGTGGGGAAACCGAATTGCGGTAAAGATTGAAGATGCGAGCCTTGACCCGGTAAACATGTTTAAGTTGACTGTAATGTATTGGAATGAACCGCCGCCAACCCCGTTGGTTGACCCGACTATTTTGGCCAATGCCACCGACCCTAACCGTCGAGAACCCGACTTGCTCGAAGTTTACGACAACCTCACTGACAACCAAGCCTCTATTAATTACTACGAGAGCAGGATTAACCCTCAATCTAATCTGATAACAATAACGCATCTGGCTGCCGGCAGGCCGGCCAATCAGGCCTTAGAATTGTTAACCAATCTAGCCGGAGCGGTAACAGGGGGGGATGGCTCGGCTATAGACCTTGCCGACTATCAGGGGAGAACCCTTACTGCTCTGCCGGATGGAACTACACCTCGAACCGGGTTCCTGGGATTTACAGAGATTGACGAAATCTCGATTGTTTGTGTGCCCGACCATCACGCTGTTCCGAACCTGACCAATGAAATTGTAACGCATTGTACCCAGATGGGAGACCGCTTTGCAGTTCTGCACTCAAATCCGGCTACGGATACCTTGGCAACAATTGCCAACCTGAGACCACCTCAGGATACCCGTTATGCGGCCTTTTATTTCCCCTGGATTAAGATCTTTGACACTAGGACAAATCAGGACCTTTTGGTTCCTCCCTCGGGTCATGTTGCCGGTATTTACGCCAAGACCGATATAGAAAGAGGGGTGCATAAAGCCCCTGCTAACGAAGTCGTCTTGGGTGCTACCGCTTTGCAGTTTCAGATTACCAAAGGAGAACAAGACCTGCTTAACCCCCGCGGTGTGAACTGCCTGCGCGCCTTTCCGGGTAGAGGCATTCGTGTTTGGGGAGCAAGAACATCCTCGACAAACACACTCTGGAAATACATAAATGTGCGCCGCCTTTTCCTCTATATATCCGAATCCATCGAAGAAGGAACTCAGTGGGTTGTCTTCGAGCCTAATGATGAAAAACTCTGGGGAAGGGTAAGGGCGACTATTACCGAATTCCTTACCAGAGTATGGAGGGACGGTGCTCTAATGGGAACCAAGGCCGAAGAAGCATTCTTTGTGAAATGCGACAGAACCACCATGACCCAGGACGATATTGATAATGGAAGGCTTATATGCATTATCGGCATTGCCCCGGTAAAACCGGCAGAATTCGTAATATTCCGTATAGCCCAATTCCCCGGCGGTTCATCAATTACGGAGTAATTTAGTCATACGATGCAAGATGCAAGATACAGGGTGCAGGATATAGGATGAAACATACATCGTGCATCATGAGTCATGCATCATCCATTAGTGTAAAATCGTGTTAATTAGTGGCTAACCAAAAAGTAACGAGAATAAGGAGGACAAAAAGATGGCAAGAAGAGATCCTTACAGGCAGTTTAGATTTCGCGTCGAGATCGACGGAATCAGCCAGGCCGGGTTCAGCGAATGCACATTCGGAGATACGACAACAGACCCGGTCGAGTATAGAGAGGGGAATGAACCCCCGGTATTTCGTAAGCTATCGGGATTGACTAAATTCGGGAATATAACACTTAAATGGGGTATTACCGACTCTATGGACCTCTATAACTGGAGGCAACGGGTTATAGATGCCGGCGCGGAAAAGGAAAGAAAAAATATGTCTATTATCCTGATCGACGAGGCCGGGGCGGATAAAGCGCGCTGGGATATCGTCCAGGCATGGCCCAGCAAATACGACCCTCCTGATTTCAGCGGGAAGGGTAACGAAATAGCAATCGAGACCCTGGAGATTGTACATGAGGGGTTTAGACGGGTGTCGTAAATTACCATGTAGCCAAGTAACCAACTGACCGAGTAGCCAAGTGCACTCGGATGCTTGGCAGCTTGGTTGCTCGGATACTCTTACAAAAGAGGAGGATAATATCATGGGATTTCAGACAGAGTTTGAATTTCTCTTGCCTAAAGGGTACGTGGATGAGGAAGGAAACCTCCACAAAAAGGGGGTCATGCGGCTTGCCACGGCGGCCGATGAGATTCTGCCTATGAAAGACCCCAGGGTGCAATCAAATCCGGCCTATCTTACAGTCATATTGCTTTCAAGAGTGGTCACGAAGCTTGGAAATTTGGAGACAATAAACCCAAAGGTCGTCGAGAATCTATTTGCCGCCGACCTATCTTATCTACAGGAGTTCTACAGGACGATAAACGAAAATGGGAACGGCAAGATAAAAGCTTCATGCCCTAAATGCGAACACCAGTTTGAGGTGGAGGAAGAAACATTGGGGGAATAATAGGCTACCCCCTCGACCGGATTTACGAGGAGGTAGCCTTTATCGCATACCACTTTCATTGGACTCACGAAGAGATAATGAACATGGAGCACAGGGAAAGGCAGAGATGGGTAGAGGAGATTTCAAGAATCAACCGCCAGCTCAGCGGTGAAAAGCAAAGAAGTATTCTTGAAGTGGAATGATAAGAAGAGTAACCAAGTGGCCAAATAATCGAGTGGCCGAGTAACCAAGGAACCGAGTAGCCAAGTATTTCGGTCGCCTGGTTACTTGGCTGCTTGGCAGCCTGTGTACAAAGCATAGGTAAAAAAAGATGCCTACCGGACAAAAAACTTATCCTTACACCTTATTCAGGTTTAAGATAGAGATCAACGGGATTATTGTTGCCCAGGTGTCCGAGGTTTCCGGACTTCAGGTGGAAACGGAAACCGAGACTTACGAAGAGGGCGGGGAGAACGGTTTTGTATATCAATTACCTAAAAGGACAAAATTTCAGCACATCACCCTCAAGCGGGGCATCACCGACCTGGAAGAGATGTGGAAATGGCATCAGGAAGTGGTAAAGGGAAAATTTCAGCGGAAGAATGGGGCTATTATCTTGATGGATGTTGCCGGCGAAGAGAAGTGGCGCTGGAATTTCTTTCAGGCCTTTCCGGTCAAGTGGACGGGCCCGGATTTCAAGGCTGATAGCAACACCGTGGCCTTTGAGACTATCGAACTGGCTCATCATGGAATTGAAAAGGGATAAAGACAGGGTGTAGGGGTTAGGGGCTAGGGTATAAATCTCAGTATTTCTTAAACTCTAAACCCTGACTTTGAGACGCTTAATTAGTCTTCAAATGATTGTATCCGATTCATACTTCCACAAAAAGATTATAACCAGGCACCGGAGAGGGAAAAGGAATCCCTTCCGGTTTCCCATGATGATTTTTTATAAGAATGCGGGCTCTGTCCTCAGAAAAATTAGTTTGAAAATTCTCTTTCAACCTCATTTTAGTTATCGAAACAGCCTTTTTTCTTTATTTTTGAGAAGCTTCGAGAATATGAAACCGCTGTTCTCTTGGCTTACTGCTGAAAAATCGGTCTCATCTATCTCAAAAAGTATCCTGAACCTTAATGAGACCTGGCGATATGAAAGGGTATTACGACTTTTCACTGTAGCAAATATTCCTATGAATATCAGCGGGATACTTCGTCAGCCATTGAATCATTTCATAAAAACTCAAACGTGGAATATGGTAAAACCTCTAACGTCTGGAACTTTTAGAAGCTATTTGCAAGCCCGATCCTTATTCGAGCATAAGTTACAACTAATTTTGCACCGGGTTAATTCCATGCCGCATAATAGCGAGGCAAATAAATTTTGGATGCCGCTTAACAAGTCCTTAAAGAAAAGAGTACGATCGAGTGCTTCCAATTCCATGCCTGGCTGGAGGAGGACCGTCTTCAATAAAGACAGCGAGAATTTTTACTTTCATATGCGACAGAACATAGAGCAAGAAGTGGAAGAGATAAAGAAGATCGTGGTCGAGACGAAAGAGGCAGTAGCGGTAAATTCTAAGTCTACAAATTATCCCGGCGAGATGGATATAAAACGACATCTGGATATAAATCGCATTTCGGACCAGGTTTACCAAAATATCGAACGGCGGGTCAGAATGGAAAGAGAGAGGAGGGGTTTATAGATGTTGGTGAAGGCTTTTTTGACCAGGAAGGACAATCCATCGGTAATAGTGCCGTTCCTTTTCAATCCAAAGGAGCTCAGTGTCGAAAAGAGCAATCAGTTTGCCGAGGTAAATATCCCGGGGCTTCCTTCTCCCATACTTCAGTTTGTGAGAGGTAATGCCCGGTCCGTAACTATGGACCTCTTTTTCGATACCTATGAACAAGGGGCGGATGTAAGGACTTTCACCGACCAGATTACCGGGTGGGATGCGGGAAGCATGTTCAGCAGACTTCCCGGTGCGGCAAAGGGCTTGATGGATATCGACTCCGACCTCCATGCCCCACCGGTCTGCCTGTTTATCTGGGGTGCTTTCATGTTCCAGTGCATCATAGAAAGGGTCTCCAAGAGGTTCACTATGTTTCTCCCGGAAGGAATTCCGGTAAGGGCTACGCTAAGCGTCACCCTGAAGGAATATAGAGAGGTAGATGTACAGGTAAAAGAGATTTCTCTCCAATCGGCTGACCTGACCAAGAGATGGGTGGTTACTCAGGGCGATAGCCTCTGGTCTATAGCCGCTAAGGAATATGGAAACCCCGGAGACTGGAGGCTGATTGCCGAGGCAAACAAGATTGATAATCCCCGTATATTAACTCCAGGTGAAGAGCTTGTCGTACCTTTTAAGGAGTAATAAAAGATGCCAAGCGGCCAAGTAACCAAGTTCCCTAGTAAACTTGGATACTTGGCGTCTCGGCTGCTTGGATACTCCTAGAGGGAATAACTAAAATGGCATTAGAGAAAATATCGAAAGAGACTCTAAACTTTTATGCTCCAAGGTTTGAGGTGGAGATTAATAATCAGAAGTTGATTGCGAATATATCGAAGCAGATTATCAGCGTGACGGTTGACGAAAAACTAGACGAAGGTGTGAGTTTCAGGTTTACGATGAACGACGAATTTGATTTGACAACTCAACAGTTTGAGTGGCTGGATAATCCTCTTTTTAAGGAAGGAAACAGGGTTACTATAAAGATGGGATATGCAAATCAATTGTTCCCGATGGTAGTTGGAGAGATTACCAGCTTAGAGTCTAGCTTCTTCTCCGGTGAAACTACTACCCTTACCGTAGGGGGACAGGACCTATCTTACGACTTCGTCAAAAGGGTTTCCCCTGAAAGAACTTTTGTTGACAAGACCTATGGGGATATAGTCCGGACGATTGCTTCCGAGGCGGGATTACTTCCAGTTGTGGACGACCCGGGAAAATATGAGCCTTTTGTCCGTAAAGATGGCAATAAAAGCTTCTTCGCTTTTCTTGAAGACTTGGCCAGAAATTCGGACCGCGAATTTTCCATGGACGGTCAGACTATGTACTTCATAAAACCAAGAGACGACAAAAAGGAAATAGCTAAACTCGAATTGGGAAAAGACATTATTAGTTTCAACCCTCGAATGAACACGACAGGGTTAGTTACGGAAGTGGAAGTAAGAGGCCATAACCCCCGCGCCCCCGACACACCTATCGTCGGCAGGGCGACATCGGGAAGTGAGAGGGTTCAGGAGCCGGGAAGAAAAACCGGAAGCCAGATAGCCCAGGAACACCACGGCACTGTGAAGAAGGTTATACCTAATGTGATTGCTAATTCGGTAGAGCATGCAAATGCGATCGCACAATCGGTGCTGAATAAACTCAGCGACGGTTTGATTGAAGGGGACGGAGTGTGTATAGGTCTTCCTCGGATAAGGCCGGGAGTAAACATCAGACTCGAAAGGATGGGGAAAAAGTTTAGCGGAAAGTATTACGTTAAAGAAACGACTCACACCATAGACGACGGCGGTTATAGAACAAGTTTCAAGGTTAAGAGGAACGCAATATGAGTATTTTGGATGTGTTAAAAAGCGAAGAGCAGAGCGTAAGACGCATAGACGGCGTTACAGGTGGTATCGTTACAAATAATCAGGACCCAGAGGGATTAGGAAGGGTTAAGATAAAGTTCCCCTGGCTCTCAGATGACAACGAAACCGACTGGGTGCGGATTGCCACTTTGATGGCAGGCGGAGAGCGGGGGAGTTTTTTCTTGCCGGAGGTTGGAGATGAGGTGCTTGTCGCCTTCGAGCACGGAGATATAAATCATCCTGTTGTAATCGGTGCCCTCTGGAATGGTGTAGATAAGCCGCCTGAGGCGAACAGCGACGGCAGAAACAACATTCGCAAGATTAAGTCCCGAAGCGGTCACGAGATTATATTCAACGACGACGATACGGCCATGCAGGAGAAGATAGAGATCCACACCAACTCGGGTCATAAAATCGTTCTCGATGACTCTGTCGGCCAGGAAAAAATAGAAATCGTGGATAAGTCTGGAAATAACAAAATAGTAATTGATTCAGTCCAGAACTCCATGAATATAGAGAGTGTTTTACAGCTTAAAATCAAGGCCACCATCGTGGAGATCGAAGCCACCGCTTCCCTCAGCCTAAAGTCGAATGCAGTTTTAACTATACAGGGACTGCCGGTGAGGATTAACTGAAGAGTAGTAAGGAAGCAACCAAGTGGCCAAGGAACCAAGTGACTAAGACACCCGGCTACTTGGTTGCTTGGTTCCTTGGTTACTATAACCACATGAGTAGATATGAGGACTTGAAAGTGTATCAGAGAGCGCTTGATCTTGTAGTGGGAATCTACCAGTTTACTAGGTCATTACCTGATGAGGAAAAGTTTGGATTAATAGACCAAATCAGAAGGTCTGCTACATCCATACCATTGAATATAGCCGAAGGATCAAGCAGTAGTTCAAAAAGGGTCTTTAATCGCTATCTGGAAATGTCGCTTGGTTCCAGCTACGAAACAAAAACAATTCTCACCATATGTCAAAGGCTAAGTTGCGGGAATAAAGAGTTAATGGGCGAATTGTTATCTGAATTGGATGAGATTATTGCAATGATAAAAGGTTTAATGAAAACCCTCAAATGATTTTCAATTTAAGACTCGGTATCTTGGTGGCTTGGCCACTTGGAAACTAGGAGACTCGAATGCCGCTCGCCGCAAGAGTAGGAGATATGACCAGTCATGGAACGCCTCTCGGCCCGGGTCCGGGAAGTTTCAACGTTCTAATCGGTGGTATGCCTGCCTGGAGGGCCACGGCGGATTTTCATGCATGTCCCTTAGCGACAGGAGTGGTGCCTCATGTCGGGGGAGTAGTGGCGATAGGCAGTGTGACTGTTTTCATTAATAACCTTCCCGCCGCCCGTCAGGGAGATATGATCGTCGAAGGCGGTCCTCCCAACGCAATCGTCACGGGATGCCCAACAGTAATAATTGGATGAGGGTGTAGGGTTTAGGGTCTAGGGAAAGTATTTTTTAACCCTAGCCCCTAACCTCTAGTCACTAAACCCTAAATCAAGAGATGGCGAAAGAATTTCTGGGTAGAGGTTGGAAGTTCCCCGTTTCAGTGGATGCAAAGACCGGGAGAATCTCTATGTCCGAATACGAGCAGGATATAAGAGAATCGATATGGATAATCCTCTCGACTGCGAAGGGAGAACGGGTCATGCGCCCGGATTTCGGGTGCGGAATTCACGACCTTGTCTTCGCCCCGATTAATAACACAACTGTTAACCTGGTTGAGAACACTGTCCGGGAAGCCCTTACCCTCTGGGAGCCCAGGATCGAATTGATCAAGGTGGAAGTATCCGCAGAAGAATCCGCTCAAGGGAAGTTGCTTGTCGGTATCGACTATCGTGTGCGTGTCACGAACAACAGGTTTAACCTAGTTTATCCCTTTTATTTGAAAGAAGGGTGAATAGAGAGTTTCCAAGGTGCCAAGTAACCGAGCAACCAAGACTCGGAACCTGGCCACTTGGAAACTCGGAAGCTCGACAGATGAAAATCGAACCGCCTAAAATAGATTACCGAAAGTTTAGTGACTTATTGAAGGCGCTGAAGGAATCAGTCCCCCACTACACGCCGGAGTGGCCGGCGTCTGACGAAAAAGACTCAGGCGTTGCCCTTCTTAAGATTTTCTCCCAAATCGCTGAATCTGTAGTAAATCGCCTTAATCAGGTACCGCACAAGAATTTTGTTGCTTTCCTGGATATGCTGGGAATCGAGCTTCTTCCCGCCCAGTCTGCCAGGGCACCGCTTACGTTTAAACTGGCCAAGGGTACGGATAAGGATATCCTGATACCGGCGAGGACTCAGGCGGCTACGGATAAGACAGAGGAACACGAGGAGCTTCCCTTTGAAACGGAAAAGAATCTCTGGGCTACGACCAGCAATCTCAAAGAGGTAATCAGCGTCGACCCATTTAAGGATAGTATTTTCGTACACACACCGAGTGTAATATCGAAAGACGGTGAGGTGCTGGATGAACAAAGTGCTTTCACTGTTTTTTCGGGTGAAGAGCAACAAGAACACAGTCTTTATCTAGGGCATAAGGACCTTTTCAACATAGAGAGCACGGGAGAGATAATAATCGAAGCCACTTTAGCGCCGGGGACGGAGGTCGGAAACACCGGCCTCAAGCTCGAATGGTCTTACTGGGGAGAGAATAAAGCGAAAGAAAAGAACGACTGGATTCCATTACAGGTTGAGGACGATGAAACCAACGGCTTAGAGCGGAGCGGGAAGATCAAACTCTTAAAGACTATGGAAGGAAAGGTAAAGGAGGAAAAGCTTGGCGAGATTTTCAAGAAGACATCGAGGGCGGAAATAAGGGATGAGGCTATCAAAGATTTAAAAACGCGATGGGTCAGGTGCAGGCTGACAGATACACTAACAATCGGCTCATCTATAAAGCCTCCGACCATCGATACCGTTTTCTTGAAAACAAAACCCAGTAATCCAATACCAGCCGATGCCGGGTTTTTCAACGACGTTCCTCTGGAATTTCCGCCACCTGTAACCCAGGCTAAGATCGTTGAATGTCCGGAAGCGCCCATACCGGTCATAACTTTAACGATGGCCTCGGCTCCAAAAATAAACATTACTGATTGGATAGCCGTGGATTCTGCAGAAGGATTCAAGAAGGACGACGAAATAACCGTCTTACGGAACGGAAAGATTGAAAAGTATGCAAAGATCGCAGACATAGATTTCAATCTCAATAAAGTGAAACTCTCTTATGAAGGTGACTACGGGTGCCAGAAAGACGATTTAATATGGCTATCCAGGAAAACCGAGAAGGTACTTCCTTTTGGTGCGCAGCCCCGGCTGTACGACGCCTTCTATGTAGGAAGCCAGGAAGCCCTGTCAAAAAAAGGAGCAACGATTAGCCTTACGCTTTCCTTGACTCATCTGGACACCTCTGACGGTCTCTCCATTGACCCTAAACTATCCTGGGAATACTGGAACGGAAAGGGCTGGCAAGCTGTTGCCATTTTGAAGGATGACACTGACAGATTATTACAAGCGGGAGAGAAGAAAAGTATCGAATTCAAGTGCCCGGAAGATATAGAAGAAACCGAGGCAAGCGGCCAGAAGAACTACTGGGTTCGCGTCAGAATTGTGGGAGGCGACTATGGGAGAGATGAGTATTCGCTCGAATCAAATGGCGAACAGAAGGTAAATATAGAACGCAAATACAAGCTCCCGGTCATTCGTGAGCTTAAGGTCAATTATTATTTCGACACGAAGGAAAGGCTTCAGTATTGCCTTAGCTATAACAACCTGGATTTTCAGGAGAAGACTGCGGACTCCAGGATACAGGGACAATTCATTAACCCATTCATCCCCATGGAGGACACAAATCTTAATCTTTATCTTGGATTTGACCGGGCACTAACCGGCGGCCCAATTCGAATATTCTTTGCTGCTAAAGAGCTTTCTTATACCGAGGAGACAAAGCCGAAGATGGGTTGGAACTATCGAAATAAGACTGGTTGGGCATTATTAGACAACCTGGATGAGACTGAAGGATTGATTGTGCAGGGACACCTGGAGCTAATCGGACCTTCGGATTTCACATCTCATATTAAGTTCGGCCAGTCTCTTTACTGGATTCAGGGAAGTCTGGTAAAGGGAAGCTATGAATCCCTTCCCGAACTTCAGGGCATTTATCCCAACACAACCTGGGCACTTCAGGCGGAAACGATTAAAGACGAAATACTCGGTTCGAGCGACGGAGAACCCGGTCAGTCCTTCTCATTCCTTAAATTTCCTGTCCTGGAAGGCGAGGAGGTCAGGGTACGAGAGTCTCCTTCCGAGGAGGAAAAACAGGCTTTGATTAGTGCTTTAGGGCAAGATGCGATTTTTGAGGTTAATGATGGACAAGGGAAGGTAATCGAGACATGGGTTTTATGGAAGGAAGTCCCCGACTATTTCGATTCGACAGCGGAAAGTCGGCACTACACACTTGACCGAGCCACAGGCCTGCTTCAGTTTGGCGACGGGGTAAACGGCATGATACCGCCGGGGGGAGACGACAACATAAAGGCATTTTCATACCAGGCGGGCGGAGGCAGGCAGGGAAACGTAAATGCAGGGGAAATTAAATCCCTCAAATCAGCAATCGGGGGCGTTGATAAGGTATCGAACCATGTGGTAGCCGATGGAGGTGCCGATACGGCAACGCTTGACGAGATGCTGGAAATAGGGCCGGCCATGATCAGCCATCGAAACCGTGCGGTAACGGTAGAAGATTTTGAATGGCTGTCTAAACAGGCGTCGAGAAAGGTAGTCAAGGCCAGGTGTCTTCCCAATACCAACAATAAAAAACAGACTGAAGTAGGGTGGGTAACAATAATCATCGTTCCGGATTCGTTGGACGCCAAGCCGTTTCCCTCTCTGGAACTTCGAAAAATAGTTCAGCGATATCTTGAGTCCTGCTCTGCCAATACACTAAGTAACGCAAGGCATATTTTCGTGGATGGTCCTCTGTATTTGGATGTGGATATCTCAGTCGATGTTTATGTTGACTCGATTGACGTGGCTTCGGAAGTGGAACGAGAGGTGAGGAGGATACTCAACTCCTTCTTGCATCCTCTTACCGGAGGTCCGGAAGGACAGGGCTGGGATTTTGGCCGCTATGTTTCCGCCTCCGACGTGTATGCATTGCTAGAAAGTATTGATGGGGTCGATCATGTGGAGAATTTGAGATTTAACTATAACGGTACTACTGCTGAAGATACTGTAGAGGTTAAAAGGGATTTCCTCGTAGCTACTACCGGAAATCATAAGATTAACCTTCAACTGAAAAACGAAGGATAAATATTTAGCCACAGATGAACACGAAATTACACAAATAAAAATAATGATAAGATCCTGCATCTTTCATTCGTGCTCATCTGTGTTAATTCGTGGCTAATCTAATTGGAGAATGATCATGGGCCTTCCCGTCCCCAACCTAGACGACAAAACATTTGACGAGATTGTCCAGGAGGCGCGCTCTCTCATCGCCAGATTTGCACCGGGATGGACCGACCACAACGTCCATGACCCGGGGATTACCTTCATCGAGCTCTTTGCCTGGCTGGCAGAGATGCAGATTTACCAGTTAAACCGGGTGACTGATGAAAATTATGAAAAGTTTCTCAAGCTGGCAGGACTTTCTCCTATTCCTGCTCAGCCCGCTCGGGTGGAGATTACGTTCGAAAATATAACCGCGGAAAAGGTTATGCATGCAGGTACGCAGGTCATTACCGAAATCATGGGAGAAAAGATCGTATTCGAGACGGAGGAAGAATTCACTCTTATTCCGGTCAGTCTTAAATCTGTTATTACCACTCGTGGCTCACAATCCGTCGATAATACCGAGGCTAATGAAAAAGACGGCATCGACTTTGCTCCTTTTGGCGAAGGAGCTCCCCAAGGTGCAGCCCTCGAATTAGGATTTGATAAGCCCCTGCCGGAAAAGGATATTCATATTACCTTTGTTATATTCGATGAAGACCTCCCATCCCCTGGAAGTCATGGAGTAGAACAACCTCAGGTTGCTCCCTCTGCAAACGTAGTCTGGGAATACCTGAGCGGGGGAATATGGAATGCTGTCTCTATCAAGAAGGATAACACCTTGGCTTTGACCAGGAGCGGAAGAATCGTCTTTGAAGGGCCGGCTTCGATGGATAAAAAAGACGGTCTTTACTGGATACGGTGTCGTCTGGAAGGAGGAGGTTACGAGATAGTCCCCCGGATATACAGGATATTGCTTAATACTGTTTCAGCGGTTCAGGTTGAAACTGTCAGTTATGAGGACTTAGGAACAGGGCTTGGTATTCCTGAATACAAGGTAAAGCTCAAGAAGCCGCCGGTTATAAAAGGTAGCCAACAAATTCAGGTCCAAAAAGAGGGTAGCGAATGGGAGGACTGGAAGGAGGTGGATGATTTTGAGTTCTCCGGTCCCGCCGATCTTCATTACATGTTTGGCCCGGAAAAGGGAGAGATTACGTTTGGAAACGGCCTTAACGGGCGAATTGCTGACGTATCACACAGGATCAGGGCCACTTATAAAACTACCCTTGGGCAAAGTGGGAATATTTCTCAAGGGCAGATATGGTGGATTAATAAAGCCGGATTTGAGGGAATCATCGGAGAGAATCAAAAAGAGGCAGAGGGCGGTAAAGCAGCGGAATCCATAGAACAGGCAAAAGGGAGGGCAAAAAAGGATTTCAGGACGCGCTACCGCGCTATCACTTCAGGGGATTACGAACTACTAGCAATCTCTACGCCGGGGATGAGAGTGGCCAGGGCAAAGGCAATACCTGGTTACAATCCCGACTACCCCTGTATTACAGTCCCGGGTGCAGTTACGGTCGTGGTTGTTCCTTATGTTAGGGAGGGAACGGTCACCCCGGTTCCCGGAGATGGCTTTATCCAAACCGTTTTTAGACATCTGGATGCACACAGATTAGTTACTACCGATTTATACGTTATCGGCCCTGAGTACGTGAAGATCTCCGTAAAGTGTCGGGTTCATATGATGAAAAGAAGCAGTCCGATCGAAATAGGAAAACGAGTCAAAGAGGCGCTCGAAAGATTCCTGGACCCATTAGAGGGCGGACCCGACGGAAAAGGATGGCCCTTTGGCCGTTCCGTATTCCCATCGGAGATATATCAGATAATAGATGGAGTGGAAGGTGTAGATTATGCAACTGGTGTTTCTATTAGCGCCGAGGGACAATACATGATACAAGGTGGCATAATCAAGATTTCTCCTATTGCTCTGGTATTCTCAGGAGAGCACGAATTGGAGGCTGTTTAGAGGACGTAAGCTTGACATAAAGAATCACTCTCAGACGTTTTTCTCCTTCCCCCCTAGCGGGGGAAAGCTGGGATTGGGGGAAGAAGAGCCCCCCACCTTTAGTACGTGAGATAACCTTTAGTATCTCACGTACTGAATCCTCCCCCGCAAGGGGGGAGGAAATATCGATTAATTTTCCATCCTCAAGGTTATATCGAGCCTGCGTTATTTATTCGTGACTAAACAGAAACGGACAAAAAATCATGCCCGAAGAATTCAAGACTCAGATTTTCAAGACTACTTCTCAGTGGGAGAGCGGCCTGCTTTATCGCCTTGAAGGGCTAAAAGACCGGGGCATAACTGTCTGCTCTGTTCCGACTTTCGTAGAGTGGATTCAAGGTATGGATGGAATAGGAAATCCAGGTGGGATTGCCATAGATGAGTGCGGGCAGATCTATTTCATAGATAGAGATAGCGGAAAACTTTACCTATTCGACCCCATAACCAAAAGGCTTGAGCGTATTACGGTTATCACAGATTCTTGCGACAAAACCGTGGAGATTAAAGAAGGTACGAAGATAATAATTGATAGCCTTACGCTCTGGGTCCTAGATCCCGGGAATCACAGGCTGTTAGGGTTTTCTAGAGAGAATTTTCAGGTCAAATACGTTATTAACCTTGAAGCGCCTGTTGATATAGGAGTTGATGAACGCGGACATACCTACGTCCTCGATAAAAAATCCGGTCAAATCATCGAGTACGACAACTGCGGCCGATTTATTAAAAGCTTTGGCCAATCGTATCTAAAAGAGCCTGTTGGAATGGCTCTAGGAAAGGAAAATAACCTGTATGTGATAGACAAAGGATATAATGGATTTCTTAGGTTTACGAGAGATGGTGAGTACTTGGGAATTGTCGGAGACTTTAAGAATATATCCGACGATTTCATGCCTTCTGTTGTTACTACAGATAAAGAAGGAAACATATTCGTTGTTGACGGCAAGACCGGAATTATTCATCAGTTTGACCCCGATGGAAGCCATGTAGCAAAGATTCAAATCCCCGGCTTTACCGGCACAATCCACGGACTGGCTGCAGATTCGAAGGGTAATCTTTATGCAAGCACTAATCAGGGAATTGCTTTATTAAAAACCCAGGATGTTTTCACGAAGGAACCCGGTGTTTACTACTCAAAAACCCTCGACAGCGGCATTCAGTATTGCCAGTGGAATAGGCTGGAGTTAAAAGTGGATTTGCCGCCTAAGACTTTACTCGAAGTTTATTATTACTCGTCTGATGACCAAAATTTGAGGGATAAAATCGATCAAATCCTCTCCGACCCGGCCAAGTCAACTGAGGAGAAGGCGGATTCCATAGACAATCAGATAGTAACCTGGGTAGGCCCAGAGAAGAATCCCAAAGACATGCTCTTCAGGAAAAAGACAGGACGATTCCTCTGGCTGAAGCTGGCACTCTCGACATTCGATGAAAAGGTCAGGCCGGCGGTGACGGAGATGCGGGTTTATTACCCTCGCATTTCATATCTACGCTATCTTCCCGCCGTGTACCAGGAAGACCCGATTAGCAGTGAATTCCTGGAGAGATTCCTCTCCCTCTTCGAGACTGTATTTTACGGCCTGGAAACTGAGATAAGCGCTGTCTTTAAATACTTTGACCCGGATACGACGCCGGAGAACTTCCTCACCTGGCTTGCCTCGTGGCTTAACTTTGGACTAGAAGAGGCTTGGCCGGAGGGCAAGAAACGGGAATTTATTCGTAGAGCATCCGAGCTCTATAAACTCAAGGGCACGGCGCTTGGCATACAAAGGTTAATAGAGATATACACCGGGAAGACCCCGTTAATCATAGAGTATTCGAGAATAGGGAAACCGGTTGTCCTGGGCGGAAATTTTAAATTAGGCGTGGATAGCCTAATCATACAGACCCCGATTCGGGGCTTCCGCCTGGGAGATGATTCCATCCTGGGCCGGGTAGCGCTCCGCGATACCGTTCAAATGCCGGAGGACCCGTTTTTACAAATTGCTCACCGCTTCACAATCATACTTGATCTTACCCCTGAAGAATTTGCTTTTTATGAAAAAGGACTGGTACGGATTTTAAACGAAGAAAAACCGGCCCATACGATTTACAACCTCCGTGTAATAAGGGAAGCGATGGTGGGAATCGGTACTTATGTGGGAATAAGCACTAAGGTAGCGGACTATGAGCCATTACGCCTTGGGATCAATGCTGGGATTGGGTCGAATATCGTAGTAATGGGCGGAGAAAAAGCTGGAAGAGTTGAACAGCATTCGATGTTGGAAAAAGATACGGAACTGATTTAAGGTGCCGAGAAGGCAACTATCCAAGTAGCCAAGTTTACTCGAAAACTCGGCAACTCGGACACTAGGGTACTTTCTTTTAACAGAGGAGGCCGATATGAAGAAAGAAGATAAAGGACATGAATGTGGCATTTGCAATATCCCCTATTTTGAGAGGAATAACTATTACTACGGCAAATTAATGACCGTCAGGGACTTTTTCCAGGAGCAGTGCTATTTAAACGAAAAAAGATGGCTGATTAACAGAATGATCGGTGGTTGGGGAGTGGTCTGCGGACTGGATGTTGCGCTGAAAGAAGGAGAACCGGATAAAGTGATTGTCTCGCCTGGTTTTGCCATCGACCGTTGCGGAAGGGAGATCCTGGTATGTGAGGAGGAAACGGTCACGCTGATTCCGGAGAAGTGCGACTGCTGCAAAAAGGAAAAGAAGAAAGAGAAGGAAGAACAGGATGAAAGAAAACTGGTAATTTGCATCGAGTTTTACGAGTGTAAGACGGAGCAGGTGAGTCTTCCTCAGATAGCCTGCGACCAGAAGGAGAGAGGTGAGTTCAACCGGATTAGAGACAGCTATAGAATACGGGTCATTCCTCGACCGGAAGCCGAAGAAGAATGTTGCGACAAGCTCTGTCCACTCGAACACAAGGATAAGACGGTTCATCATTACCTCTGCGATGAGTTAAAAGAGGGATGCTCCGAGTGCGACGACCAACATTGTCTTGTCCTAGCATACGTAACCATTTCAAAATCCGAAGACCCGCAAAATCCCCATACGATCGAGATAGACGAGTGCTCCGGCAGAAGGCTTGTCTACACCAATAACCTGCTTTATGACTTGATTAATTGCTACCACGGAGACCCCCCTCACGTTATTGATGTTAATTGGAAGAATGAGACGACAATAAACGGTGCGACGATAAAATGGGAGGATTTCAAGAACGGAATCTACAACGAAGGGGTAAAGGTGTGGTTTGACCGGAAGATGGATGAGAACACTATCGATGAGAATACGTTTCTATTCATGGTCAGGATGGAGGATTCCGACACCGGGAATTACCGGTATGAGAATGTTCCGGGCGAGGTTTCCTACAAATATGACGAGCCAACGAAAGAATCTCTGGCCACTTTCAAATTTACCTCTCAATGGATTGCCGATGTTTACCTTGGCTATTCGAGGGTGCGAGAAAAGGGAGGAGAGTTCAAAGTTGTTTTAAAGAGCGATTTTATCATGAGTGTTGAAGAAAAATGTAAACCGACAAAAGCCCTGGACGGGAATTTTATCGGGGGGAAGTTGCCCTCCGGCAACGGCACTCAGGGCGGTGACTTTGAAAGCTGGTTTTATGTAGAACCAAAACCAGAGCAGGCGAAAGAGCAAAAGAAAGCGGCTGGAGGCTAGGGTGCAGGGTCTAGTATTTTTTAAACCCTAATTCCTAACCCCTATACCCTAATTTATACAAGGAGGAAAAAATGGACACATATAAGACAAAAGAAGGATGCTCCGAGGACAAGAACTGCGACTATAACAATTTTAAAAGAGCACGTTACTTCCATGGAATGCTCCTTACCGACAGGGACTTTCGTGAGGAGCAGGTATATCACGATGAGAAGAGGAAATTGCTTAACCGGATGCTCCACGGATGGGGTGTGGTTTGCGGATTGGGGATTAAAGAAACGAATCCTAAATCCTCCAAAGTAATCATTACCCCGGGCATGGCGCTCGATTGCCACGGCAATGAAATTTTGGTCTGTGAGGATTTTGAACTGGACCTTAAAAAAGAAACCTGTATCTGTCCCGATACGTCAAAAGACAAGGACCCATGCGCCGATAAAGACAGGGATGATAAGGAATGCAAGTATTACGTAGCCATCAAGTACAACGAAGTTCCCACCGACCCGGTTCCTGTCTATAGCCCAAGCGCCGGATGTGAGGATAAGGTTTGCGAGTATTCCCGCACTCGCGAGGGCTTCTGCGTGAAGCTACTAAAGACAATCCCTTGCCATGCGGTGACACCAAAGAATGTACTTTTTGAGAAGGTCAGCGACTGTTCGAAAGAGCCCTCGGATAAAAGAATCGACTGTGTAAAAAATGCCCTAGAGGCTTTCCATCATTCCTTCTGCGAAGAACCTTATCCTTGTCCAGCCTGCTGTTGTTGTGACGGAGAGGCTTATGTAGTCCTGGGATCTATAGATTTAAAGAAAACTAATTGCCGGGTCACAACGGTTGGCCAAGACATGATTGATATAAACGACGGACGCCGTTATGTTATCACTGCTATGTTCTGGCAATACTATCTCGGCTCATTTTTCCCTCCTATTGCTGAATTTTTGGAAAACCCCTTCGTTATTATATGCGAGCTTCTTGATAGCATTGTGGAAAGGCTTAGAAGATTGCCCGAGGAAGCTGGAGCTTCACCCCGTGTCGATGCTTTCAGAAGAATGACCGAGGTCAAAGGGATGACGGAGGCCGAGGCTAAGACAGTATTGCGAAAACACGACGTTGCTTACAACAGGACAATCTCTCTCTCCTCTGCTAATGCCTTTAACGTAGCGGGCAGGGCTATGAGTGTTGAGAAAATTGAACCGAAGATGAAGGTTGACCTGGTAACCGACAGGGCTGGAAAGGTTCTGTTCTACGTTCCGGCGGAGGAAGTTCCCGACACAGCCGAACTCCAGAATCGCATCAAAGAGGTCGAGAAGACAGTCAGAGACGAATTCCAAACTCGTATTCAGGAAAGGGAGAAAGCAGTGAGAGAGGAGCTTTCGGCTCAACTCAAGGAAAGTGAAAAGGCAAGAGTAGAACTTCAATCTCGTTTCGATGAGACTGTTAAGAAACTGGAAAGTAGAATAACCAAATTAGAGAAGAAATAAGGAGAGACCAGACGAATAATTCCTATTTTTCTAGGAATAGATGACAAATGTGTCTGTCTAAATTCTAGGGGCGGTCTTGCACCCGCCCTGTTCTTTCGGAGAATGATTTTCTAAACACCATCCCTCTGATTATTATCCTATACTCCGCTGGACAACTGTAGAGGCGACCCGCCCGGTCGCCCCGACTCCTCGCCTATAGGACTAAAAATGGCAGAAAGGGCTAAAGCGACTGTCACAACAAGCGAATCAAAGACTGAGACCTCCCCTTCTCAGGCAAAAGGGACTGCATTTTCTGAGGCTATAAATTCACCCGTTGATCAAATTCTGTTTCTTCAAAGAACCGTTGGCAATAAGGCAGTGGAGGGATTGCTCAAATCAGGTGTGATTCAAGCCAAGTTGGCTATTGGACAGCCCGGAGATGTTTATGAGCAGGAAGCGGATAGGGTAGCGGAGCAGGTACTGCATATGCCCGGTCTGAGTGAGGCTCAGAGGAATCGAGTTTCCGAGTATGACAAGTTTCCGAGTTTTCAGAGGATGTGTACGGAGTGTAAGGAGGAGTTGCACAGGCAGCCAGTGGAGAAAGGAGAATTTATTCAAGCAAAGTCACTATCCAGTCAAGTTACACCTTTGTCTTTAATCCAAAGGCAAGCTGAGCGAGAGGAAGAAGAGGAAATGATCCAGACTAAAACAGTTTCCGATCATGCGGATTTATTCCTCCAGCGGCAAATCGAGGTAGTAGTGGAGGAAGAGGTCCTTCAAACCAACCCGATTTCAGGTTGGTCTGCACCTGTAATCCAAAAGCAAACTGAATTAGAAGACAAAGAAGGAGTATTAGCCAAGCCTGAAGGGGACAAAACAGAAACACCGGGAACCGATTTTCAAGCACAGCTCGATGCCGAGAAGGCCAGTGGAAGCCCATTGCCGAATGATACCCGGCAATTCATGGAGTCCAGATTTGGCCTTGATTTCAGTGACGTCCGTATTCATAGCAGCGAAAGAGCAGCCGCTCTCTCCAGCTCCATTCAGGCACAAGCTTTTACCGTTGGTAATGATATCTACTTTGGGCCTGGACGATATAGTCCCGGATCTACTAACGGGGATGCCCTAATTGCTCATGAATTGGTTCACACGCTGCAGCAAAATCCACAACGGCTAAGCAGTAAGAAAATAACTTCAGCTCTACAGGGTAAACGAGATCGTCTGAAGGCAATTCCCAAGACTGGAGCGTACAGGATTCAGCGATACTACACTTTTGGACCTCCATTTCTGGTTAAGGGAACAAAAATTCATAGCGAAGTATTACCCATGTTTGTCAAGGACAAGAGGAATAATGATCTCTTTATCGAGGTTGCGATTCCTGGGGCCAAAAAAATGGTACCTAAGGACATAGAAAAGTTCGGGATTGCAGATTTCTACAAAGCAGAAAGAACGATTGGTATCAGGTACCAAGGTGACCGCTTTACGTTCTTGGAGGAAGACACGAAGTTGCAGTGGGGTGGAGGATCATACATTCACTCTGAAGAGGCGGCACCTGTTGGTCCTGCAGTAGAGATCTTTGGATGTGAAGGTAGTAGTAAGGCGAAGATCTGCAGACTAGATGTTGCTCCGATATCGATTCTTCTTGGTGACTTAAAACCTGGAGGAACAGCAGAATCGAGCCTCGGGACTGCACAGATCAGCGATTACAAAAGCGGACTGACTATAACGAGGGGTAAAGTAAACGACTTTATCAAAAAAAATCCGGATAAAGTCCGTCCTAAGCCCAGAGCATGGAATCTCAGCACCCTATCTGAGATCGAAAGTTTAGGGATTCCACCTGACTTAGAATATCCTTCCGGGAAAGGAATCAACGAGGTGAAATCATTATCAGTTTATGAGGGTGACAGAAAAGTTGTTTATGACTCGGGTCTCAGTGGCGCTTTGTACGTGTATAAGGATCCAAGCCCAGGTGTATGGTCGTACGAGTGGTTTCCTTACAAGCCACCTGCTTCAGTGGAAGGAAGCGAAAAGCTTAGTAAAGCGTTAGATAGATTAAACATTGAAGTAATACCCCATTTGCGAAAGAAGCACGATTCCTCATTACGCAGACCTCCCGCATCTGGGAAGCTTTATTCGCTGGTGGCGGATAATGTCAGACATAGCAGCTCCATCGCCATCCAACGTCAGCCGAAGCCGGGTGGTGGCTTCGATTTGAAGGACTGGGAAACCAAACACTACGGCCCGTGGAAAAAGGATACGAAGGCGCTGCTGGCGGATAAAAAGAAATTAGGGAATGCTCCGGTATATGCAGCCCTGGTGGAATTAAATCAAAGATCTCCTCACAAGCTCCCGATCTCTGAAGAGGTAGAGAAGACGGGCAAAGGTCTTTCTAAACTGAATCATTGGGTAGATTGGGGCGGTATGTTTGGAAAGTTAAGGGCTACTTTTGGGGGTCTTTTTCTTAAGATCGTAGAAGCCTATGAAAAATTAAAGAAGCGGTTCGATAAGGTGCCTGGGGAATCAACCAAGTCTTTTGATTTTGGATCGGGGCCTGTAGGGGCCGCGGTCAAGGTTGCATTCGGTTTAATGAGGCAGTTCCTGAAAATCATTGCCGGCAGGGTTGCGCAGAACCTAACAACGAGATTAAAGACCGGGGCTGAGGCTCTCGCAAAGCACGTTTTTAGCGAGTCTGTGACCGAAAAATTTACGCAGAATTTTGAAGGCCTTAAAACAGAGATTCAGAAAATAACCGGCATTGCCGATGGATTGCACAGGCAATTTGATGCGAAGGTGGATGAATATCTCAAAGAATATGAAGACGAAATCACATTCCTAAACAAAATAAAGGAAGGGCTGAAAACGGTAGGAGATATCATAAGCATTGTGAAGTGGGGCATAAGGTTATTCCACTGCGCATCTCCTCCTATTATCGGCTGCATTAAACTGGCTTTTGAAAAGCTCACGACCGCCTTGATCGAGGCGGTCGTGAAGTCTTGCTGGTTTCAGGAAAAAGCGATCAGGCCTCTGTTTAACACCATTAAATTCTTCAAAGAATTGCCTCAAAATATCAGTGATGCGGTTGTCAAACTGCTGAGAGAGATCATCCCTCTGTCCGGGCCTGAGCTGGATATATTGCTTCCGTCGAAAATAGATGTTCCGCCCGGTGAAATTGGAAAAGGCGAGTTGAAATGCGCCCCGGACAAACCCACACCGGAGCAAAAAGCCTTGGCAGAACTCTATGATAAATATGGCGACGAAAAGATGAATCGGATGTTAAAACTGCTGGAAGCGAAAGGTGTTGAAGAGGGTGCAAAGCTTACGATTAGCGATATACAAAAAATCGGCAAGATCATGAGCAAACTCAGTGAGGATGACTTAAAAAAGGCGGAGCAGAATCCAGACATATTTAAGGGTAGCGATGTCGGGAAGGAACTTGAAGAGGTGGTAAGAGATATCAAGTTTGAAACTATGGAAAAAGAACATGGAGAAGCAGTTGGGCAGATTATTGAAACAGCGGAGAAAACGGATAAGATTGCCGCTCTTGTAAAGAAGGCAGAAGGGGAGGGCCTCTTTGATAAATATGGATGGTACATGCGGTGGGATAAAGACAAGGTGAAGAATAATAAGGTTTCGGCCGAGTACTTTACAATTCTTGACGGAGAGAATGTTGCCGCATTTATAGAGATTGAATTCATAGTCCTAGACTATAAAAATAATTGGGTTTCAGGCCGTATAGTAAATTCCACATATTTAGTGAATGCTGAGGGCGCACTGAGAGATCCTGTTAATAAGAAGTTTTTTGAAGGACCTCTTGAGGGCGGCAGCACCGTAAAGGAATAGGCAGAGAAGTTACAATGTTTATGAGATTTAACAAATGTGCAAAAGGACTAAATCAACAGCTAAAGTGCTTGATAGAAAGATAGAGAATTTATCTCCTCAGACAAAGAAGACCAATCTCTCTAAACCCGTAAGCTCTCCCGTTGATCACATCTTGTCTCTACAAAGGACTATTGGCAATCAGGCAGTGGAGGGGTTCCTTAAATCAGGTGTGATTCAAGCCAAGCTTACCATCGGCCAGCCTGGAGATGTTTACGAGCAGGAAGCGGATAGAGTGGCAGAGCAAGTAATGAGGATGCCGGAACCGAGCAAGGCTCGGAGCAATGGAGTTTCCGAGTATACCGAGATGCCGAGTATTCAGAGGGTGTGTACGGAGTGTGAGGAGGAATTGCAGAGACAAACTCAAGACTCGGAACTTGGAGAACCGAGCAAGGCTCGGAGGAAGGGATATTACGAGTATGCCGAGATGCCGAGTATTCAGAGGGTGTGTGCGGAGTGTGAGGAGGAGGTACACAGACAAACAAATAACTTGGAACTTGGACACTTGGTACTAGGAAACTCCGTAGAGGCACAAATCAACAGCGTTAGACGTGGTGGCCAGCCTTTACCTGAATCGGTTAGGGATTTCTTCGAGCCGAGGTTTGGACAGGATTTTAGTGGAGTAAAAGTGCACACCGATTCTCAGGGCAATGAATCGGCAAAGTCCGTGAATGCACTGGCATACACCATAGGGACAGATATTGTGTTTGGCGCTGGACAGTATGCGCCGGGGACTGAGTCGGGGAAAAGGTTGATTGCTCATGAGTTGACCCATGTGGTGCAGCAGAAACCACATTGGGCCCCTACGGTTCATCGGCAGAAGGGGAAAGAAGAGTCGTCCGAAGCAAAACGGAAAAACCTGTATTTCGTCATCGGTGATGCAAAGCTAAACGTTGGCGGAGGCGTATTTCTCAAGAACCTGGAGGCCCTGCGGACCCAGTTGTTAAAAACGTCTTCGACCGGAGAATGGACATTAACCATCACCATTCATGGAGCGGAAACGTTCTTTGCATCAAGTGCGGGGGACGTCACCGGCGGTATTACGGAAAGTGACCCAAAGGCATATAACAAAAGCAAGATAAACACGATCTTCGGTGACAAAAAGTTTCAGGCGTGGCGCGAAAAGCACGGCCCAACCAGGGTCAACCTGCTGAGCTGCCAGATTGGCAACGAATTGGAAAACACCTTCCTCAAACTGGTCCTGCACCCCACTTCTAATCAGCGGGCCGTCGGGCTCGGGCAAGGCTGTATCCTGTATAATACGGCTGTAGAAGCCACTATAAATGACAAACACATCAAGACCAGAAAGGAGTATGACGGCCTCTCTGAACCGGACCAAAAAAAGGTACTGAAGACCTTGACGGAGCTGAATGACCAGTACGGATACAACGGTATAAAAATAGATTCTGCAGATATCCTCGACTATTATTTCGATGTTGCGCCTGAGGGATTATGGGTAACTGTAAATGTCCTAACGAAGAAGGGGACGCTACTCCCCTATCTGGGGAGGCAAAGCAACACGACCTTTATAACTGAATGTGACCCGAATAGCCTAAGGCAGCGTCAACCCAGAGTCCCCCGTGTTCCTGATTAAGGGTAATCAGCTTATTGTGTGGTGCGTGTAAAGCCGCCGGAGACGCCCGAGTTTTCACCACGTGTAGAGCACGGCCGATAATAGAACATCCAGGCAGGCAAATAAAGATTGAAAAGGGGAAGTAATCCTTTTTCGTGTATGAATTTATGAATTGTAGGAAGCCAGCGGGAGAACGACGGTTCCGCAAAAGAGGATTGACCTTGCATCTGGAAGATGCTTTAATAGGGGCTACGGCGGCTGTGGAAGGGCTCACACTAGTTACCCGGAACGTGGACATTTTCCCATGCTAACTTTAGAGAGGAATCTCATCCGGT
Organism: Thermodesulfobacteriota bacterium; assembly: GCA_035559815.1. Classification (NCBI taxonomy): domain Bacteria; kingdom Pseudomonadati; phylum Thermodesulfobacteriota; species Thermodesulfobacteriota bacterium. The sequence continues at coordinate 49,479 of DATMAT010000044.1, read as the reverse complement.
TTCCCGATTAAACCTAAGCTCAGGACTCTTTGCTTATAATCTTGTTACATCAGCTTGAGTACGATGACCGGGTCAAGGCAATTACCATCAACTGCGCTGGAACAGAATCAATAAGAACTATCTTTTCCGATTTGTCGGCTTCTATAACCTCAAGGCCCGTAATCACATTCAAGCCTTGTTATTTAACTCTGTCTTAAAAAGAGAAAGAAGGAGGGATAATCATGGGTAGGGAGATAGACTGCAGGAACTTTAAAGTCAGCAAGGTCACAAAGGCCCGTGAGGTTGAGCTCAAATCGCTCGCCTCTGAGGTCTCTGACCGTCTTCCCGGAGCGCATCGGGTAAGAATTAAAAGTCTAGATGCTACCACCGGCAATCCGTCTGTGGTTACCTCCGAATCGGCACCAGCGGAGAAGGGAAACTACATCGAGCGGGCGTTAAACCACGTAACCAGGATAAGCCGGGCATTGGGGTTTACGGAGACACAGCCGGCGGAGTTTATAGCCGACCCGAACATACAAGAGACCAGCAGCGGCGGTGTGGCTGTCCACCTGCAGCAACAGTATAAGGGTATCTCCATATTCCAGGCGGCCCAGGCAGTGCGATTTTCCCCGGACGGCGCTTTGAAGGAGACCGCCGGCACCAGCGTCACGGTTTCTAAAGAAGTCGAGGTTCTTCTCAAGCTATCGGTTCAGGAAGCGGTGCTTAGGGCAGCTCAGCATGTAGCGGTGCCCGGCCCGGATGAGGAAGGAGCTAAAGACCAGTTCGGCCAGCCGCTCAAACTTGAGAGGGTGGATTTAACCGGCTTTGAGCCGAGGATCATAGCCGCTTTTACCAACAAACCGGACCAGCCCACGGTGATCGATGCCGGCCCCTTCGGCGATAAAATCAAGGCCAACCTGATATGGTTTCCGCTGGAGGAAGGACTTAGGCTAGGCTGGGAAGTGGTAATAACCATGCCTGGCTACAAGGGCCAATACCGCACCATAGTAGACGCCAAGACCGGAGAGATTCTATACTGCCGACAATTGATGAAGTCGGTAGCGGCGAGGGGCAATGTTTATCATGTTGACGGAGGGAGTGCGCGGCAGATGACCAATTTCCCCAGGCCTCTTGGCGATTATAGTCTTCCTATCCCTACCAATTTGCCTACGGGCTTTCCCGACGATTGGGTGGATTTAAACAGCGCCATCGGTAACAGTGTTTTTGCACACCTCGACCACAGCGGGCCGACCATTCAGGGCACGGTTCAGGACGGCGTCCTCACGTTCGACCCGGCTGACCCGGTAGGCAACGACCAGAAGGTCCTCAATATTTTTTATTACAACTGCTACATGCACGACTTCTTCTACATTCTCGGATTCAGGGAGGCCGACGGAAACTTCCAGCAAAACAACTTCGGCCGGGGAGGGGTACAATCGGATAGAGTAGATGCGCGGGCACATGCCGGCCCGGTTTGGGGAACGGCCAATATGTACACCCCGATAGACGGCCTGGGTGCGACGATGAATATGGGTTTGGTGGAGTCAACCAACAGGCATACGGCGTTCGATTCGACGGTGGTTTTTCACGAGTTTACTCATGGGGTTACAAACCGCTTGGTCGGCGGGCCGATGAACGACCATGCTCTGGAGGCGCCACAGAGTGGCGGCATGGGAGAGGGCTGGAGCGATTACTTTGCCTGCACCATAAACAATACAACGGTAGCCGGAGCGTGGGTGGTCGATGACCCGGCCGGTATTCGGGGCTTTCCCTACGATACCAATTTCCCGGACCATTTCGGCAAGCTGGGGGCGGGCCGCTACATGGAGCACCCGATGACTGGAGAGGTCCCGGTGCACAACATCGGAGAAATCTGGTGCGCCACCCTTATGGAGATGAACAGAAGAATCGGAATAAATCTTGCCCTGCAATTAGTCGTAGATGCCCTTAAGCTAACGCCGGCGAATCCCAGTTTTCTCGATGCTCGCGACGCGATTTTAGCGGCGCTGGATAACAAGCTGGCCGCAGGGCAAATTAGTTCTGCAGAGCACGGCACGGCCCGTGGAGGAATCTGGGCCGCTTTTGCCCGGTTTGGCATGGGGCCAGCCGCCCAGTCAAACGGCGCAAGCCTGTCCGGTATCGTTGCCGACTTCAACGTCCCTGCCGATACTACCGGGCCGGGTATCAGGGTTGAGGCTTCGCCGAATCTAGCCATTCCAGACAACCAACCAACCGGTGTGACCAGCGTGCTCACCGTGGCACAGTCAGGCCGGGTCAAAGAAATCACTGTCTCGGTCAATATCGAGCACACTTATATCGGAGACCTTATGGTGAGCTTAACCCCACCGGGCGGCAACGCCATCGTCCTTCACGACCGCACCGGTGCAAGCACGCACAACCTAATCAAGTCCTACACCAGCGACGATTCCCCGCTGGCTAGCTTGGTGGGAGAGCAGGCTCAAGGGGACTGGACGCTGAAGATAGTTGATACGGCAGCGGTTGATGTTGGAACTCTTCGGAACTGGAGCATCGAAATCAGCCTGGAAGCGGCTGCTCAGGTCATTCATGAAGAGACTTCACCGGGACTGGCCATTCCGGACAACGACCCTGCCGGGGTGAGCAGTTTCATAGCTATTTCCGAATCGGGAACGGTGCAGGGAATTAAAGTCGGTGTTGACATCACCCATACCTACATCGGAGACCTGAGGGTCGAGCTCTTTTCACCATCAGGCCAGCAAGCTATATTGCATAACCGGGCTGGCGGTGGTCAGGACAACCTGATAACCACCTATGATTCAATCACCACTCCGTCTCTAGCATCTCTGGCCGGTAGCCCGGCGGAGGGAAACTGGGTCTTGAGGGTTACAGACCTGGAGGGCCGGGATGTCGGGAAGCTTAATAAATGGAGCTTGGATATAACGGTATAAACCGGCATGTCCAGAGTAAATTCTAATCGAATCGAGGTTGGGAAATACCATGTAAGCGGTGATAATGGAGAGCTAAGCAGAATTTGATTTAATTTATTAATGTAGAGACGCATTGCAATGCGTCTCTACTTATAATTGTTTTATCTGTAATAATCGAGATTTTATTTGTCAGACAACATCAGGGTTTTCTCGATGAATTCCCACTACTGTCATTCTGGAGTGTTGCGGTTCCCTGAATTCCTCCCTCCTGATCACTATCTCAGATCCCGCGAAGCGGCGAAGAATCTAATTTTAAGATGCTTCACTTCGTTCAGCATGACAACTGAGATGCTTTGCCCGGGACAAGCTCTTAATGCTATGAAGAACTCAAAGTTACTGTGTTACCTGTCATTTTGACCTTCCCTCTTGTCATTTCGATTTTCTTCCTGTCATTTCGACCGAAGGGAGAAATCTTAGTGAAACAGTGTTTAGGGATTAGTTTATAGGGGAAATAGTTATAATCTAAGATTCCTCGTGAGCTCCTTCGCATGAGTTTATCCTGAGCGAAGCCGAAGGGCTTAAGATAGGACTCGGAATGACAACGTCTGCATTCAGAATGAACAAGGATTACTCATACTTCTACAGCTCCTCTATCCGGATAAAGACGCTTCTTGCTTTGACGAAGGAGGAGTTATCAATTTCACCGAGTGCGGAAAGCAGGTCGCTTTCCTTCGCCTCGTGGGTCATTATCACCACGGGGACCTCCCCTCCCTCAAGCTGTCTTCCCTTCTGAATTACGGACTCGATGCTTATGTTGTTTTTACCCAGGCTTCCGGCAATATGGCCGAGCACGCCCGGTCTGTCTTCCACCTGGAACCTCAAGTAATACTTGGTTACGATGTCGCTCATCGGAATCAACTTGGATGAGTTCTCCTCTTGGTATAGCCGGGGCAGCGAAGTGTGGGAGTTGTCGAGGCTGATATTCTTAGCTATCTGGACTATGTCGCTCACTACCGCGCTGGCCGTGGGCATCATTCCCGCTCCCATTCCGTAGAGCATGGTAGGGCCTACGGCATCGCCTACCACATAGATGGCATTGAAGGCCCCGGAGACGTCGGCAATGGGTGTGCCTTTCTCCACCAGTGTGGGGTGAACCCGGGCCTCTATGCCGCCATTTCTTGATTTTGCTATGGCCAAAAGTTTTATCTTGTATCCGAATTCATCTGCAAATGAAATATCGAGGGGTGTAATTCCACGTATTCCCTCTACATATATTTTTTCGAAATCCAGGAAGCTCCCGAACGATAGCATTATCAATATGGAAAGCTTGTGTGCTGTATCTATTCCGTCTATATCGAATGAGGGGTCGGCTTCGGCATAACCCTTTTCCTGTGCCCTTTTGAGCACGTTGTCAAACTCACCCCCCTCCTCAGTCATTTTTGAGAGTATGTAGTTGCACGTCCCGTTTATGATTCCATGAATTGAGAGGATTCTGTTTGCGACGTACCCCTCCTTCGTCGCTCTGATTATGGGTATTCCCCCGCCCACGCTTGCCTCAAAGCCGATGTCTACCTCATGCTGGGTGGCGGCTAAGAATATTTCTTTGCCGTGATGGGCCAGGAGCGCCTTGTTTGCAGTTACCACATTCTTTCCTTTCCTTATCGCTCCTAGGATAAAATCCTTTGCTATGGTGGTCCCTCCGACCAGCTCAATCACAATAGGGATTGAATCGTCTTCTATTACTTCCCAGGCGTTAGTGGTGAATAGTGACTTGTGGATTTCGACCGGTCTTTTCCTATCCGGGTCGATGTCTGCTATTTTCTTAATCTGCAGCCTTACCCCCGACCTCTTTTCGATGATGTCTCTATTCTCATTTATGACCTTGATCACCCCGCAACCCACTGTTCCGGCGCCGATAAGGCCAAGATTGACTACGTTCACTGTATATTCTCCTTTTCAATCTTAAAAGCTATTTAGCCGCGAATGAGTACTTGCTAAATGATGCAGGATGCATGATTCATGATGCACGATTTTTATATCCTGCATCCTGTGTCTTGCATCTTCCCATTCGTGTTCATTGTGCTAATTCGTGGCTAAATCCACTTAGCAATGGCATCTGTATTCTAAACAACCTTTCAAAATTTGACAACAAAATAAACGGAGCTAATAATAGATTGAACCAAAGTGGGGCCGTAGCTCAGTTGGGAGAGCGCATGAATGGCATTCATGAGGTCGAGGGTTCAAATCCCTTCGGCTCCACCAGTAGAATAAACATAAAATATATTATCCGTTTCCTTTTACCATCCATCAGACATCTTCCGCTGTCCTAATCTTGTTCGTCAAATAGCCGTTCTAACCTTTGTGTTTTCCCCCTTAGTATAAGAGGGGAATTAAAGAGGGGTTGCATTACCTTTCTTTTGTTTGATTTCCTCTCACTTGCTCACTGCTATATGGCGTTCGTGGTGAGCCTGTCGAACCATGAACGCCCTTCGACTGGCCTGCCCTGAGCCTGCGCTCTCCTTCGACGGCTCAGGATGAGCGGCAGAGTAGAACCCTGTCCCGAACGGGCCGAAAAGCTTGCTCTGAGCAACGTCGAAGGGGCTCAGGGCGAACGGATTTCCATCAATTCTCCTTTCCACGAAGTGGAGAAAGGGAAAATCCTTCCATGCTTACCGTCATTACGAGCCACCTTCTTTTGGCGGCGTGGCAAATTTCTCCCTCCGGTCAGAATGATATTTTAGTCAGATAGCTTCGTCGCTTCGCTCCTCGCAATGACCACAACTGAGTTGCTTTCTCTCCGTCCACAATTGGAGCATTTTTATTGCCCTCGGGTGAACTCTATTAATCAACCTCTTATTTTGGACAAATTTGACTTCCGTTAACGCTCCACCGTGATGTTATTGAAATAGTTAAATGTATAAATTAGGATAGTGTGGTTTTTATATTTTTATTGGTTTTAGGGTATTTCGTAAATTCTTTATTAACAAGGTAGCAATCCGATGAACGAAAGAGAACAGTGGAAGACCCAGGTCGGTTTTATACTGGCCACTATAGGCTCTGCCGTTGGACTGGGAAATATATGGCGCTTTTCCTATTTAACATACGATAACGGAGGGGGGGCGTTTTTAGTTGCTTATGTTATAGCCCTCTTCACCGCGGGAATACCCCTTATGATATTGGAGTTCGGATTAGGTCATAAAAAAGCGGGAAGTGCCCCCTATGCCTACGCAAGAATATTGAAGAGGTGGGAATGGCTCGGCTGGTGGGCGGTAACATTCGTCATGTTTGGGATAGTCCTCTACTATTCCGTGATCATATCCTGGTGTCTGAATTATTTTCTCTTCTCTTTCACAAAAGCCTGGGGCACCGATTTAGACGGCTTTTTCTTCAAAAATTTCCTCGGTACGACTTCTGGGCCCTGGGAAATCGGCGGGGTTAGGACTCCGATACTCCTCGGCCTTTTTTTTATCTGGGTGGTTAGCTGGTTGATAGTTTACCGGGGTATAGGAAAGGGGATTGAGCTGGCGAACAAAGTATTCATGCCTCTTCTTTTCGTACTCGTAGGGATACTGGTATTTTGGAGTCTAACCCTAGAGGGCGCTAGGGAAGGGATAATTGCCTACCTGAAGCCTGACTTTTCTGAACTGGCCAAGCCCAAGGTGTGGATAGATGCCTACAGCCAGACATTTTTCTCGTTAAGCCTTGGTTTCGGAATTCTTATAGCTTATGCCAGCTACCTTCCGGAAAGAAGCAACCTAACCGGTTATGCGGTAATCACTTCTTTAGCTGACTGCTCTTTTGCAATTTTTGCCGGATTTGCCGTTTTTGCCGTCCTCGGCTACATGGCTCTTGAGACCGGGCGCCCGGTCGACTCCGTAGTATCCGAGGGTATAGGGCTCGCCTTCGTGGCCTATCCCAAGGCCATAAACCTGTTTCCGGTGGGCGGAAATATCTTCGGCGCCATTTTTTTCCTAGCGCTTATAATTGCCGGAATCACCTCGGCAATATCGATCATAGAGGCTTTCGTCGCTGCAACAATCGATAAGTTTAAAGTCAGCCGGGGTAAGGTAATAACGGTTCTGTCCCTACTCGGTTTTCTAGGAGGGGTAATATTCACTACCGGCGGAGGGCTCTTTTGGCTGGACATAGTGGATCGGTTCCTCAGCCACTATGGACTTGTGGTTGTGGGGATTCTGGAATGCGTCCTGGTAGGTTGGCTCTTTCGCATTGAGCTAATAAGAAATCACATAAACAAAGTATCTAATCTCAGAATTGGATTATGGTGGGATTTTCTAATAAAGTTTTTCCTGCCCGTCGTGCTCACGGTAATTCTAGTCTGGGATCTGGTAAACGAAATCAAGAAACCATACGGGGATTACGGCTGGAGCGCTATATTGGGGATCGGGGTAAATTGGCTTTTTATAACACTCCTTATAGCCCTTGTTCTTACCTGGCTTCCGTGGAGGGAGAACAGTCAGAAGGCATAGCTGGTGAATCAACGTGAACCTTCTGTAACCCAGGTCCCCGTCCTAACATGGGGTGAAAGAAAATTAGCAATCCTTTGTATTTTCCCACTCACTAAGGGGGGAATTAAAGAGGGGTTGCTTTTTCTTTGTCCGTGATTATTGAAATTCCTAGATTACCATATGGCCAATTCCCACAATCAATCAATTATTTGGGACAATTTTGATCTGCGAGAAAGTAAATTCGGCAGTGTGGGTTTAGAGATATTTTAATTTAATCTTTATATGCTTCACCTCGGGGCAATATGGCGTAGACGTAAATAACCTTACTCTTTTTATCAGGGGTAAAAAGGATTCTCCAGTCTCCAACCCTGAGCCTATAATCTCCTTTTAGTTCTCCAGTCAGGGCTTTAACGTTTTCATGAAATAAAGGGTTATTACTCTTTTCCAATTTAAGTAGAGCCTCTTTTATCCTGGCTCTGGTCTTTTTATCAAGCTTTCTGTAAGACTTCTCCGCCGTAGGCTTGATCTCAATCTTCAAGTGCATTCAAGCGTTTCCCTTTTACTCCCTGCTCAACTTCCCTTTTGCCCTCTTTAATCAACTCTACCCATTTGGGATTTGAGAGTATCTCTAGGGTCTCCTTGTGTCTCTTTATGTAATCATCTATGAGCTCGGTAAGTATGTCCTTCATGTCCCGCTTCTCTAAGGTTGCGATGATCTTTAGCGTATCCCGTAAGTCTTCGGGAATCCTGACGTTTACAGTTCCCATTATTGAACCTCCACTGTTATATTAATATGCCAGCATATTAATATAACATAAAACGTAGGTGCCATAATACTATAAATCATGTTTAGTTTTCTGATCGAACTTGTCCAAAATAACGGATTGCTTCGCTTCGCCCACAATGACAGCATAAAAGCAATTATCCCTTCCTCCCTTGTGGGGGGATAGGATGGGGCAAAAAAGAATCCCCACCTTTAATCACCCGCTAAGGGGGGAGGAGAGATTTGGGGGTTAAAAGGCTGTTTCGACGAATGGGGTTAGGCTGGCGCTTACATAGCAAACATAAAACAGGGGAACCTGATTTTAAAAAGATGTTTTACCTGTCTAAGAACCTTATTTTACAAAGGTGAATCTATTGATTCTCAATTATTTGGACAGCAGTGTCTTCTGATAAAAATTACTCTATCAATCGTCATTTGCAAAAATCGACCAGAAAGATAAAATGAGGAACTGAATGTTAAAATCCTATCTAAAAAACCTGCACGAAATCACGAACCGTGGAGATGCAAGGGAAGAGAGTTATTACACCGCTCTTGAAAACCTTTTAAACGAGTATGCGGCATCGATAGGGAAGAAGAATGTTCACATCACAACCCTTCCCAAGAAAACGGAGGCCGGTAATCCGGATTTTCGGTTATGGGATGGCAAACAACATATCTTTGGTTACATCGAAGCTAAAGCCCCAACAGTAACTTACTTAGACCAGGTAGAAACAACAGAACAACTAAAGCGTTATTTACACACCTTCCCAAATCTTTTACTGACCAATTTCTTTGAATTCAGGCTTTACCGGCAAGGGATTCTAGATAAAAAGACGTTTATTGCAAGGCCCTATGTTATGCATAAACTCAAAGGTGTTCCCCCGGTTGAGAACGAAGAGGAGTTTCTTAGCTTACTAGAAAGGTTCTTTTCCTTTTCACTTCCCAAAGTCTATGATGCTAAAACCCTGGCCATAGAATTAGCGAAAAGGACCCGGTTCCTTAAAGACGAAGTTGTTACACAAGAATTAAAATCGGTAGGTCAGGCATTCCTGCCTGACTCAAACAAATACAAGGAGGTTACTGACAGGAATGTCTGTCCTACCGGTATTAATGTGATGGACAAGGATGTCCGCCCCAATGTTCTACATGGTTTTTACGAGGCATTCAAGAAATACCTCATAAGCGGTCTTACCAAAGAGGATTTTGCGGACCTTTACTCACAAACCATTACCTACGGGCTCTTCGCTGCCCGAACCCGTTCCGAGAACGGCTTTAATAGAAAACTTGCCTATGACCGGATTCCAAGAACGATAGGAATTTTAAGAGATGTATTCAGGTTTATTTCACTGGGAGACTTGCCTCAACAGATGGAATGGATTGTTGATGATATTTCCGAGGTTCTAGCGGTTACCGATGTAAAAAAGATACTTCACCAGTATTTCCATGAAGGAAAAGGCAAAGACCCTATAGTCCATTTCTACGAGACATTCCTGGCCCAGTATGACCCGGAAACAAGGGAAAGGCGGGGAGTTTATTACACGCCAGAAGCGGTGGTTTCCTACATCGTGCGTTCGCTTCACCTAATCCTTAAGGAAAAGTTCGGAAAGTCAGACGGTTTTGCCGATAACTCGGTTACTGTTTTGGACCCTGCAGCAGGAACGCTCACATTCCTTGCCGAGGCGGCAAAACTGGCGGTTGAGGAATTTGTTTCAAAGTACGGTGAAGGCGGAAAGGAAAATCTCATAAAAGAGCATATTCTCAAAAACTACTATGCCTTTGAACTGATGATGGCTCCTTATGCCGTAGGACATTTGAAGATGTCGTTCCTTCTCGAAGAGCTTGGCTATAAATTACAGAAAGACGACAGATTCAAGCTCTATCTCACAAACACTCTTGAGATGGAAGAGCTAGCCCAAACGGAGCTTCCCGGAATGGCTTCTCTCTCTGAGGAATCACACTTAGCGGGAAGAGTGAAAAAGGAACAACCTATTCTTGTAATCCTGGGCAATCCGCCTTATTCGGGGCATTCCTCAAACATCGGCGAATGGATTTCGGATGAAATCAAAACTTACTACCGGGTAGATGGAAGGCCTCTCCGTGAGAAAAATCCCAAGTGGCTGCAAGATGATTACGTGAAGTTTATCCGCTTTGCCCAGTGGAAGATTGACCAGGCCGGTGAGGGGATTTTGGGATTTATTACCAACCACAGCTATCTTGACAACCCAACATTCAGGGGAATGCGCCAGTCCCTTATGAACAGTTTCAATGAGATTTACATTTTGGATTTACACGGCAACAGCTTGAAGAAGGAAAAATGCCCTGATGGTTCAAAGGACGAAAACGTCTTTGACATAAAGCAGGGAGTAGCTATTGCTCTTTTTATAAAAAACAAACGGAGAGGTCAGACATTCTTGCCTGACACTTGTGAAGTTGGCCATTCGGAGCTTTGGGGATTAAGGGAGAATAAATATGATTGGCTCGAAAATAATGAAATAAAAACTACTAGATGGAAATCGATATTACCCAAATCTGAGTTTTATCTTTTTGTTCCTAGGCATGAGGGGCTTTTGGAAAGTTATGAAAGGAACCCAAAGATAACGGATATTTTCCCGATAAATAGCGTTGGCATTGTAACTTCAAGAGATAGTTTTGTGATTGATGCTGATAAAGAATTACTTAAACGGCGTATTAGGATGTTTTCAGATAAAAAGATACCGGATGAAATTATAAGGCAGACCTTCAACCTGAAGGATAAGTCAAATTGGAAACTAAAAACTGCACGAGAGAATGTGAGAAAAGACGAAAATTGGGAAAACTCAATTACGCAGATTTTATATAGACCATTTGATACCCAATGGATTTTCTATCACGATGCGGTTATCGAACGTTCTCGAAAAGAAGTCATGCGACATATGCTAACTAATAATCTTTCAATTTGTTTTATGAGACAAGTTTCTTTGGGGGAAGATTACAGTCATTTTCTTGTTAGTGAACATATAGTAGATAATAGGACTTTTTTAAGTAGCAAAGGGATTATTCAACAAGCTCCACTCTATCTTTACCCTGACACTGGTAAAAAAGACCTGTTTAACCACAAGCAAAGGGCAGGTGGAAGGAAGCCGAATATTAATCCTGAACTCTTTGCCATCCTTTCCAGTACATACAATAATGGGACAGAAAGGAATGTCTGTATCAAAAAAGATTCGGCAGGTCAGGCATTCCTGCATGACACAAACAAATACAAGGAGGTGACAGACAAGAATGTCTGTCCTACCGGTATTAATGTGATGGGCAAAAATGTCCGTCCCACCGATATTAATGAGGCCGAAAATGCCGATGACATCAAAATTACCAGAAGGCATCTGCCACACTGGAGATTGAAAGGGGCAACGTACTTTATTACCTTCAGAACGGCTCAAGGCGAGTTGTCTGTCGAGGAACAGAAACTCGTTTTAAATCACATTGTGGATGGCAATGAAAAGTTTTATACGCTTATTGCAGCTATCGTTATGCCCGACCACGTTCATATTTTACTTACTCCAAGAGAGGAATATGACCTCAGCAGGATAATGAAGGGCATTAAAGGAGTATCAGCCAGGCGGATTAATCTGAAGAGGACAGATAAGAATGTCTATCCTACCAAAAAAGAAACCTCCGGTTCTATCTGGCAGGATGAATCCTTTGACAGGATTATAAGAGACCAGAATGAATTGAATGAAAAGTTAGATTATATGTTGAACAACCCGGTGAAAAGCGGATTGACCGAAAGCCCATGGGATTATCATGGTTGGTATTTTAATGTGGCCGGAAGCGATTTGGTAGGTCAGGCATTCCTGCCTGATCAAAAAGAAGTGGCAGATGCTGATGTGACAGACAGGAAAGTGGTGACAGACAAGAATGTCTGTCCCAATATCTTCTATTACATCTATGCTGTTCTTTACTCTAACATCTACCGCACTAAATATGCTCAATTTCTTAAGATAGATTTTCCGAGAGTTCCTTTCACGAAAGATTACGAAGTCTTTAGTAGAATGGCAGAGCTTGGGAAGAGGCTTGCTGACTTGCATTTGCTAAAATCAGAAGAGCTTGACCCACCCGTTGCCAGATTCCAGGGCAAGGGAGATGACAAGGTCGAGAAGATAAAATACGAACCCGCAGGTCAGACATTCGTGTCTGACGCTAAAGAATCCCTGCCCAGAATTTACATAAACAACGATCAATATTTTGAAGGTGTAAGAAAAGAGGTTTGGGAATACCAGATTGGAGGCTATCAGGTATGCGAAAAGTGGCTTAAGGACAGAAGGGGAAGAAGGCTATCCCTTGACGATATAAAGCACTACTGCAGGGTTGCCACTGCCATTCAAAAAACTATAGATGTCCAAGAAGAGATTGATAACATTTATCCAGAAGTTGAGAAGGAGATTATAGAATTTAAAAAAGAGTAAACTTAGTCTTAAAACTGGTATCACTCACTCACCTAGAAAGCTGAAATAACAGTACCTTAAGAAAATATGTTTTTTAGCTGTCATCCCCGAACTAGTTTCGGGAGCTACTCGGTTTTCAGGATTTCTCGAAGGCTAAGTTTTCTCCCTCTGGTCGAAATGACACTCTCATTTGTCATTCCGAACGTATGTGAGGAATCTCTTTCGTAAAAAAGATCGGATGCTGAACCAAGCTTGTGCTGAATTAATTTCAGTATTCAGCATGACAGAGAGTGAGAATAATACTTACATTGTCCGACAGAAGAAATCTTGACTATTGCAGTTTAAACTACTACGCGAAATATCTCCCACCTGGATGTGCCCGAAACGATATAAGGCTCAAGGTCCTTGCCCCACTGCTTATGGGCTTCGATTGTCGCTAGTTTCTCCCAAGAGGCGTTAAGCTCGCTAAGGTCCTTGAGCAGTATCTCTACCTGGATGGATGATTCCGGTGCACCGACTGAGCCGGTGAGCACTCTCACCTTGTCCTTTTTCCACCCAATTTTGGCTCCAATTTCTTTATTCCATTTCTTAATAAGGTCTATTGCGGTCTGTTTATGACCAAAACGCGCTTCGATATTCCAGCGTGCAACTATCATGACTTTACCCCCCCCTTATTTTAAAATTATTTTCTTTTAACTCTACTCTCCGGACAAATATTAAGTTAGGTATGGGTATGATTTTATAATTTTGATCCATACTATTACACACAGTATAGGAGAATCGGATTCGGGTCAAGAGATTGTGACATACAGAAAGCCAGATAGATAAAGGTAGGCAAAGATATCGATTGGCTAAAGGAACTAGACGAGCTATTAGACAGACAACCCGGGTTGAAGATTCCTTTTTACCGTTGAATAATACAGTCTGTGTGCATTTGCCATTTGATTTATAGGGACGATTGGTTTATGTTCTTGAGAATGTGACGTTAATCAACCTAGAGGAGGGGATACAAATGGGCAAGGTTATTTATTGTAACAAGGTCAATCCCAGCTCCGACTGCAACCACGTAATCCGGGGCAAAGATGTGGAAGAGGTGCTCCAAAAAGCGGGAGTCCATGCCAAGGAGCACGGCTTAGAACCGACGCCGGAGCTACTGGAAATGGTGAAAGCCAATATCGAAGACGAATAATCTGTATGCACTCCTGTGTGAAAGTCTATATTTGATCAGAAGAAGAATGTCATCCTGAGCAGAATGCGAAGGATCTAAATCTTCTTTGGATTCTTCACTTCGTTCAGAATGACAGACTGGGGATTGCCGTTGTCTATAAAGCGAGGCGGAATACACAACTGACATTTTCTTTTCTTTAGTGGTAGACGTGCATTATCTTAAGATGACGATCTTGAAGCTTTTACAGGGAGGATGAAATGACCCATATAAAAGACCTGAGAGAATACTTACGTTTGTTAGCTGATATCGGAGAACTAAAGGAGATAGACGTAGAGGTCGATTGGAATCTTGAGATTGGCGCAATTATCAGAAGGTGCTACGACCTGAGGGCGCCGGCCCCGCTCTTCAACAAAATCAAGGGTATTGAAAACGGCTTCAGGGTGCTGGGAGGCTCGGCCGGGGTTAGCAGACAAAAGGGTCTTTACCTATCCCGCATCGCCCTCTCCCTGGGATTATCGCCGCATTCAACCGCCCACGAAATCATAAACACGTTGGCAAGTTCAATTGGTAAAGAAGGGATACGACCTAAAACGGTTAGCTCTGGTGTCTGCCAGGAGAATATCATGACCGGGCCGGATGTGGACCTGCTGAGATTTCCGAGCCCTTTTCTCCACCAGGGGGACGGCGGCCGCTACATCAACACCTGGGGAACGATTATCGTAGAGACACCCGACCGCTCCTGGACAAACTGGTCCATTACCCGAATCATGCTCCTAGACAAAAACCGCATGACCGGCCTTGTGGTTCCTATGCAGCATATCGGCATGATTCACCAGATGTGGAAGGAAGAGAATAAGCCGATGCCCTTTGCTTTAGCCGTGGGATGCGAGCCGGCGGTTCCTTTTTTCTCGTCCATGCACCTACCGGCTTTTGTTGATGAGGCGGATGTCCTGGGCGCCCACTTTGGCGAACCCATCGAGGTCGTCCCCTGTAAAACGGTGGACCTCAAGGTTCCGGCAACCTGCGAGATTGTGATTGAAGGAACCGTTTCCCATACCGACACAGTGAGCGAGGGCCCTATGGGGGAATTTGCCGGTTACACCGGGGATTCCCGGCCCCAGCCTGTTTTTAACGTCTCTGCAATCACCTATCGGAGCGATCCAATTCTACCGGTAGTCGTAGCCGGGGTTCCGGTCGAGGATACCCATACCTGCTGCGGGACGGTGATGGCGGCCATGGTGCTAGCTGAGCTGTGGAAGCATGGTTTTCCGGCGGCCAGTTGCTTTTGTTTATTTGAAAGCGCCCTCCACTGGCTGGTCGTTACCGTGAATAGGCCCGGTCATTCGGAGGAGAGCACCAAGAAACTGGCCCACATGGCCAAAGAAATCATCTTCAAGAGCAAAGCCGGTCTCGATATCCCCAAGGTTATTCTTCTCGACGATGATATCGATCCCAGCAACGTGAGTGAAGTGGTCTGGGCCTTTGCCACCCGCTGTCATCCGGATACCGATTCCCATTTTTATAAACATGAAAGTACGCTTCCACTCATACATTATCTGACCGTGGCTGAAAAGAAAGATGCCAGCAGCACCAAGGTCGTGTACAATGGGCTATTGCCATCTTTTGACCGGTCTCAGATTTCCAGCTTTAAATACGGCTACCCTGCCGATATGCAGGAGAAAGTGGTAACCAATTGGAAAAAGTACGGTTTTAGCGATTAGAGCGCCGGGTCAAAACTTGGCTTAGAATGACAGTTCGGGAATTGCTGTTTCTATGATTTTTTGTGCCTTAAGTAATTCTCTAGATGTTGCTGAGTATATACAAGAGTTTTCTGATCATCATATAGCTCCATTTTTTGTTCTTCCCTTTTAATTCCCAACTATGCTATAATCCGGCGAGTCACTTAGCCAATTTTGTTGAATCCGTATAGGGGTTCGAACTAATCACCAGTGCTGTGAAGGAGACGATCCGATGCGATTGAAAACTATAACCCCACACCAGAAGAAGACCCTGGTTGCCGGTTCCGTAGGAAACGTCTTGGAATGGTACGATTTTGCCCTGTATGGTTCCTTTGCCCCTATCATTGCAAAGCTCTTTTTCCCGGCAAAGGACGAGCTGGCCTCGCTACTTTCTACATTCGGGGTCTTCGCACTAGGGTTTCTCATGCGTCCACTGGGAGCTGCTATCTTTGGCTTTGTCGGTGATAGGGTCGGGCGGAAAAGGGCGCTGATGCTGTCAGTGATCCTGATGGCCATCCCAACGACACTTCTTGGTGTTCTACCCACCTACGTTCAGATTGGCGTCGCCGCTCCGGTTTTGTTGACTCTGCTTCGTCTCATCCAGGGTATTTCTATAGGCGGGGAATTTACTTGCTCCATCTCGTTTGTCGTGGAACATGCCCCTCCATCACGCCGAGGGTTCTTTGGCAGTTGGACAGTTTTTAGCTTGCTTTGCGGGGTTCTCCTCGGGTCTGCGGTTAGCACATTTATAACTTCCGCCCTCTCTCAGGATGCGATAACCAGTTGGGGTTGGCGTGTTCCGTTCATCTTAGGGGTCTTGATTGGGGGCGTCGGCCTTTTTCTGAGGACCGGTATAGAGGAATCTCCAATCTTTAAATCATTGGAAAGCTCGGGGAACGTTTCAAAAGCACCGATCCGTGAGGCACTCACTCATTACCGTAAAGAAACACTAACCACCGTGGGTGCGACCTGCGTAGGCTCTGTTACTTTCTATATGATTTTTGTTTACTTGATAACCTTTCTTTCAACTGAGACTAATGTGCCTTATTCCTCGGCCTTGGAGATTAACACGATAAGCATGATTGTCCTTATGGTACTAACCCCTCTCATGGGAGCCATTTCCGACCGCCTGGGGAGAAAGCCATTGCTGATTGCCGGTTCCTTAATAATTGCGATCCTATCCTACCCCCTGTTTCTTCTAATCTCACAAGACAAGGTTCTGTATGACCTGGCTGGACAGGTGGTCTTTGCCATTGGTCTGGCGATGGTTTTTGGTCCTTTTGGGGCAATGCTTGTGGAGCTCTTCCCAACGCGGGTGCGCATGAGTGCCATGTCTCTGGGATATAATATTGGGTTTGCCGTCTTCGGAGGCACGGCGCCTCTTATCGCAACTTATCTGATTAAAGAGACTGGCAGTAAAACGGCGCCTAGTATTTGTCTTATCGTAAGTGCTCTGATTTCACTACTTATATTTCTCAAACTCCGAGAGACCTTTCGGAGTCCGCTAAGTTAGATGTTGAGTAGGTTTCTTGACTTAAGGTAGTCTAGTACAATTAATGCATAAAGTCGAAACTAACTATACATCTGAAATTTGATATAAAGTCAGGCATTCTAACTACTTGTTTTTATTTTTTGTGGCGATAAGGATTCGGGCTTCCGTTTAGGTTAAACAACCTGTCTCTTGTTGTAGTAGTAGTAATATTGAATAGCCCACCTGATGTCCTCTTCTCGGGCATACACCGGTTCTATGCAGTGCCCGGACAAGAAGGTAAGGTTGTCGATTGTTTCCAGGTTGGCGGGGTTGGTCATAGCCACTATTAGTTTTTTTACCCGGTCATTGGTAAAAGCTATCGGAATGGCCTGGTATTTTTCGGCTATATTCTTGGGAATTGTATTAACAGCTTCCTCGTTAACTAATGCCTTTAGCAGGTTTATTCCCCTGGCGTTATGTTGTTTTGCCAAAAACTCAATCAAGGTATCCTCGCCGATGTAATTGAGATGGACGAGGATTCGCCCTAATTTTTCCAGATGAAACTTTTGTGACTTCAAGGTCAGGGCATGGTTAAGCTGTTCGGCATTAATGAGTCCGGCTTCGAGTAGTGATTCTCCCAGGCGTTTTCTGGTCATCATGACTCCTCAACAGGGGATTTGGTATTCAATCTAAATATGGTCACGACTGGTCCGGGATCAAATAGGACTTCGGTATTATCTTAGTTGGACTAAATATAATAAGACGCTTTAATAATTAAGACTAAAAGATATCACTTAACAGGCCAAGGCTAGTGATGTTCCCAATTATTTTGGTTGGAGTAAACTCTAGTGTAAGAATAAACTCCTCTGAGCGATCTGTTAAGATTTCTCCCTACGAAATGACAACTCGAGTTATCTCGAATCCGCCACCCGTTATCATTCCGAACCCTGACCCGTGCACGGCGGAGGGAAAGAACGATATTCATCTGCTTAAAATGATTTATGAAATAACACGTTCGTCCTGAGCCAGGTCCCCCGGTTTAACCGGGGGAAAGGCGAATCCCTACGTTTTAAATTCATACTTCGACTGACCCTTCGATAACTGGGCATGCTCAGTATGAGCGGATTAGCATCCGCTGGTAAGCAGAGATAAAAACCCGTTCATTCCAAGCTCAGTTTGTTCTGAGCTGTGCTTAAGAGTCGAGGAGTGAACTCTTCTTCTCTTTTTCTTACGAAGTTTATTTCTTCGCGGTGTTCTATACTGAGTACATTCGTGGAGCCTATACTGAGAGAATCGAAGTGATTAGTGTAAATTCCAGCGAGGGACTCCTCGCCCACACGTGAGGCTGCTTGCGTAGGTATTGATACTAAGCGGTTTAAAGTGAGGTTAATTGTCCGCTCCCGCAATTCGTCCATTATTGAAGCTGGAGTTAATTTAGATAGGTTTGATACTCTGAATCAGCGACCGGATTAATACTTTAGTTAGCTACTTCCTCCTCCTTGCCGTCATCACGATTACGCCCAGGACGACTAATGCCCCGACAATCCAGTACCACTGGTTTTTGACCAGTCTCGAGGAGGAGTAAACAGGGTCGTATTTCACGCTTATCGCCCTTACATAGAGCGGATAAGCTTTTTCTTCTTCAGCCTGGTTGTTAACGCCTATTCTGACGGTGGCGGTGAGCAATAGTGAGTGCAACCCGCTCTTCTCCGGAGTAACCTCCCAATCCCACTTCGCTCCGTCACCCCCGGATGGCTGCTGAGCTTGGCTAAGTGATTCGACTTTGAAGTTATACCCGCTTAACTGGAGCGAGATAGCCTGCCCAAGTCTAATCTTTTCCCCTTCGGGCAGTCCGTCTTTCTCCAATCCGGCCTGTAGGTTCTCTATCAAGCTGCCGGAAATGCGGGCATTTACCCTCTCGCTCCGTCCTACTTTCATTTCCCTGGGGGGATTAAACAAAATCTGTCCCGGGGCTAACTCCTTCAGTTTCCTCTCGATGATTCTGGATAACTCATTGGAGATGGGGAGTGTTTCTTCGGCCGATTGCGGCTGGTGTGGAGAAGAAGACGTGGATTCGGCTCGTTCCGCTGTCTCTCCAGATTGCTGCACAAAGTGGGCTCTTCTATTTAGTTGAAAGTCTTCTTCGGAACTGCCCTTAGAAAATTTCGTGCTGGCCCCCATAGCCAGTGTGCTTATTCTCTTGGGGTCAATTCCCAGCCTGACTAAGTATTCTTTGGCCGCATCGGCTCTCCTCGCGGCGAGCCTTAGATTATACTGCTCTTCACCCCTTATGTCCGCATATCCCTCTATCAGTACATTGATGTTAGGGGATTCCTTCAAGACCTGGGCTGTCTCCCTGAGCACCGGCTCGGCATCCGGGCGGATGTTGTACTTGTTGGGGTCGAATAAAACGTCCTTCAGGGGTAATTCGTCTACTGCGGGCAGGGGAGGTAGGGGTGCCGTGCCCGGGGATGGAGACGTTTCCACAGCCATTGCCCGCACAGCGAACTCCATGGGCTTTAGGCAAACCGGTAACGACGCCACCGATAAAACGCTTATTACCCGAACTATACATGCACCTCTTCTCATGATTTAACCCTTAGCCGCCAGGGTTTTCACCATTGATAGACCGGGTGTTACCGAAAACCTCTTGGGGGTGTTTTAGGCGTCTCTGATTTGCGGCGAAAGAGCTCCTTCTTATTGTAGTAGTAAGCTATTACCCAGCTTAGGTCCTCTTCTCTGGCCAGCAGTGGCTCGATGCTATAACCGGTTATGAAGGAGATGGTATCTACGACCTCCAGATTAGTCGGGTCGGGCATAGCCACCATCAGTTTTTTTCTATTAGCGTCTGTTTTAAACCCGACTGATATAACCTTGTACCTCCTAGCAATCTCCTTTGGGATTAGGTGAACGGCCTCTTCGTCGATAATTTCCTTACGCAGGTTTATAGTAGGACTGCCGTATTGCCTGCCCAGAAACTTTATCAGTGTATCCTGGTCGATATAATTGAGATACAGCATTACCTGGCCTATTTTATCCTTGGCGAATCTTTGTTGTTTCAAAGTTAAGGCGTAATTGAGTTGTTCGGTGTTTATTACGCCGGCCTCCAGAAGCAGTTCCCCGAGCGGTTTTCTGTTCAAAGCCCACCACCTCCTTCTTACCACCCTCTGAGAGATTCTAACAAATTTACCAGTCAAAATGCAAGCTCGGTTTTTTGCCGCGTAAAGTGGTCGCATCATCACTTTCTGCTGGTATAGCGATCTTCTGCCGAATTCCAGGTTTGAGCAACTCTTTGTATAGGGAATTAACCATACTTGAAGGTAGCAACGGGAAGATTTTCCCTTGCGAACTTTTATTCTTTGTGAGACAATAGTAACGGGAAAAACTTTTTGTGTAAGTCGGGATGATGTTTAATGAAAAATTTACCAGTAGTCCGATACCTGGAGGTATAGATGGGAGTTTTTCCTCCGCCTTACTATCGCTGGCGGCCTCACCCCTGGCACGGTCTTGACGTAGGTCCCAACCCGCCTAGAATCGTCCACGCCTACATAGAAATAACCCCTTTCGACGGGATCAAGTACGAAGTGGACAAGGTTACCGGCTACATGCGCGTAGACCGGCCGCAAAAAACATCTTCTCAACCACCCGCTCTCTACGGGTTTGTCCCCCGTACCTACTGCGGTAGGAGGGTGGGAAAGCTGACAGAGGGCGTTCAGCTAGGCGACGGCGACCCCCTGGATATATGTGTCTTCAGCGAAAGGGCCATAACTCGTTCCGAGGTGATACTAAACGCCCGGGTCGTCGGCGGTTTTCAGGGAATCGACAAGGGGCTGGCGGACGATAAGATAATTGCTGTTTTGGATAAGGACAATGTTTGGGGAGAGATAGAAGATATCTCCGAGCTTCCGCCGAATTTGGTAGAACGCCTGCGCCATTACTTTCTTACCTATAAGCTGGAGTTTGGGACACAGGCACAGATGACCATCGAGAAGATTTACAGCCGGGAGCACGCTTTAGAGGTTGTGGAAGCGGCTATAGAAGACTATAACGAAGAATACGGGGCCTGAGCGTTTAGGCCCTACATTTTCATAGACACTTTTTCCTACTTTTAGTGCGTCCAATTCGAAAGGCGGAAGTATAACATGGCCATTTCCGGCTAGGCGAACACCAGCAACCCGCCGAATTTTTCCACGATCCTGAGGTTCTCTCTGTAGTCCACCGGGCAATCTATGACTACCGGCTTGTTCACGGAGAAAGCCTCCTCCAGGACCGGCTTTAGCTCGTCGGCGCCCTGGATTCTATACCCGATTGCCCCGAAGCTCTCGGCGAATTTGACGAAGTCCGGGTTTCCAAAGTTGACATGGGACTTTCTTCCGTAATGGATGTGTTGTTTAATCTCGATCAGGCTATAGGATTTATCGTGGAAGATCAGGCTTACAAACGGTATTTCTTCTCTTACCGCTGTCTCCAGCTCCTGGGCATTCATCAGGAACCCGCCGTCTCCGGTCACGGTTACCACCTTTCTCTCCGGATGGAGCAGCTTTGCCCCAATGGCGCCGGGCACTCCGATTCCCATCGTGGCAAAACCGTTTGAGATAATGCAGGTATTGGGCTTATAGCACGGATAAACACGGGCAACCCAGAGCTTATGCGCCCCCACATCGGAGACCACTATATCCTCCTCTCCCATTATCTCTCTCAGGTCGTAAAGAATTTTTTGCGGCTTGGGAGGGAAGGAGCGGTCTTCCTTGTATGCTTCCATTTCTCTCAATATCTGCTCTCGGAGTGACTTGGAATAGTTGGCATCGTTGGGCGACGCCTTCTCCGCAATTTCCCGGAGTGATATGGAGATGTCACCCACGACGCCGACGCTCACTATGTAATGAGCATCCACCTCGGCGGGGGTCATGTCGATGTGGACAATCTTTTTATTGGTATGGGGGTTCCATCTGTCCGGTGAGTATTCGACGATGTCGTAGCCGACGGTGATTACCACATCTGCCTTGGCCAAGCCGGAGGAGATATAATCGCCGGCTTGAAGGCCCACTGTGAAGAGCGATAGCTCGTTGCTGTCGGAAAGGGCGCCTTTTCCCATGAAGGTGTGGGCCACCGGTATATTCAACTTTTGGGCGAAGTAGGAGAGGGCATCGGAGGCGTTTCCTCTGATGACACCGTTTCCCGCCAGTATGATAGGGTATTTGGACTCGGAGATTATCTTTGCCGCTCTTTCCACCTGGGCGGCCAACGGCTCCGGCCTGAACGGAAACTGCACCAGTAACGGTTTTGCGCTTACCTCCAAACCGGCTACATCCTCGGGAAAGTCTATATGGGTAGCTCCCGGCTTCTCGGTCTGGGCGACCTTGAATGCCTTTCTCACCGCTTCGGGAATGATCCCCGGTAATTTAACCTGGGTGTTCCACTTGGTGATGGGGCGGAAAATCTCCACGATGTCTATGTACTGGTGGGACTCCTTGTGCATCCTGTCCAGTGAAGCCTGTCCGGTGATGGCAACGAGGGGGGCTCGGTCCATGTTTGCATCGGCTACACCGGTCATAAGGTTTGTGGCGCCGGGTCCGAGCGTGGAGAGGCAAACGCCGGCCTTTCCGCTGAGCCTTCCGTACACGTCGGCCATGAAGGCAGCGCCCTGCTCATGGCGGGTCAGTATAAACCGGATTTTCGAGTCGTTAAGTGCGTCCATGATGTCCAGGTTTTCCTCCCCGGGTAGGCCGAATATATAATTCACGCCCTCATTCTCAAGACACCTGACCAGGAGTTCTCCTGCTTTCACTCTGCTATCCTCGTCGAATCTCTATTCTGTTTAACTTGGGAATTCCCTGTGGCTTGCCACAGGGTTTCCATGCGTCCATCCTCCCCCTCGATGGGGGAGGACTAAGCCTGTCCTGAGCGAAGCCGAAGGAGTGGGTGTTGATTCACCCTCCCCTTCATCCCCTCCCATCAAGGGAAGGGACATTTTTCGTATACCCTGCAGCTTGCTGCATGGTGGTTCATTATCGACAATTAACATAACTCATTGCCTACTAATTGCAAGAATATTTACCCATCGGTGGTCGTTTAAAAAATATGGCGAAAATACCGGTCCAATATTAACCCTGGTCAATTATCATCCGAGCTATCTTGCTTCATATGGATAAGCTAGGCTATAGTATTTTACGAGTGGGCTTCTCGTTATCTGCGGGTTGTCGGCCTAATATAATATGAATGGCTCTTTAAGCACATTCGTCTGGGCTATTTATCGTATGCCCTATCTCGGGACGGGGTTGAGAAAATGGAGCTAAAGAGTGTGTACGGCGATTCGAGTCGGGAGAACGAGGATTTAGCAATATTGATTAGCCTTATTCAGGCGGTGCATAAATCCTCTGACCTGGAGGAGATATACCAGGTTGCTTTAAGCTCGGCGGTGAGGCTAGAAAACGTGGACATGGCGTCAATTTACTTGATAGACGAGGAAAAGCGTGAGGCGGTGCTAAGGGCCCACCGGAATCTCCCTTATTTTTTTGTGGAGAGAGCCGGCAGAATCCCCTATCCCAGGGGGATAACCTGGAAGGCAATAAACAGCAGGAAGATACTTAATATAGAGGATGTGCAGAAAGACCCGGATATAGGGCCAGCGGGCAGAGAACTGGGACCGCACAGCGCCCTGGTTATACCTATTACCCTCGAAGAAAAGAGTATAGGTGTTATCTGGTTTATCAGTTATAGAGAGCATCGGTTTAATGAAAGGGAAATAAGCTTGCTTTCCACATTAGGAAACCAGATTGCCATCGCCCTGGCTAGGGCAAAGATGTTAGAGGAAATGAAAAAGAGAGAGGAGGATCTCAAACAAACCCTCACCCAGTTGTCCAAAAAGAACCGATACGAATCTATTATTAGCGCCGTAACTCAAAATGTTCATAAAACAATCAATCTCCAGGATGTACTGGAAAACGCAGTTGATGCTATGAGTAAGAATATAGATAACGTGAACAACGTCTCAATCTACCTAGTTGAAGAAGCCGAAGGGGATTCGACTTCCTTCGACAAAGCTCAGGACACCTCAGCTCAGGCGGTTCTAAAGTCTTACCGAGGCTATCCGGATTGGTGGATCAAGCAAGTTAGAACGATCCCTTACCCTATCGGGTTTACCTGGAAGACGATTATTGGGGGCAAGCCGACCTATTGTGCCGATGTGGGTACAGACTCGGTAATCGGCCCCGCCGGAAAGAGGATGGGAACAAAGAGCTACGCCTCCATGCCTATTAATTTCGGGGGAAAAACGGTTGGGGTCATAAATATAAACTCCTTGAAGAAAAACGCCTTTAACGAGGAGGAGCTAAGGTTGCTGGAAATCGTAGCTCGAAAAATTGAGGTGGCGATTAACAACGCTAAGCAGGCGGAGGCTCTTCGCAAATCTGAGGAAGCCCTAAGAAAAGCTAAAAACGAGCTGGAAATAAAGGTGGAGGAACGAACAACCGAGTTGAGAAAGACAAACCGGAATTTAATGGCCGAGATCGCTGAACGCAAGCGGGCAGAGGAGGGTCTCAGAAATTCCCATGAACAACTGCGAGCACTA
Source organism: Thermodesulfobacteriota bacterium (assembly GCA_035559815.1). Taxonomy (NCBI): domain Bacteria; kingdom Pseudomonadati; phylum Thermodesulfobacteriota; species Thermodesulfobacteriota bacterium. The sequence continues at coordinate 24,993 of DATMAT010000044.1, read as the reverse complement.
GCAGCACGTCTTCAATCCATAAGAGAAGAGGAAAGAAAGCTAATTGCCAGGGAGGTTCATGACGAGCTTGGGCAGGCGTTGACCGGGTTAAAACTGGACCTTTCCCGTTTGGCGAGCAGTTTGTCCGGAATTGCTACCAAAAGAAATAATGCAGCTCAAAGGATTGAGTCCATGTCTACTTTGATTGACGAAACCATACAAACAGTACGGAGAATCGCAACCCAGTTGAGACCGGGGGTGCTCGATGACCTGGGCCTGGTGGCGGCTATCGAATGGCAGTTGCAGGACTTCCGCGAAAGAACAGGGGTTGAATGCGAGTTCAAGTCTAGTGTTAAGCATCTAAACCTGGACCAAAACCTCTCCACCTCTTTGTTCCGTATACTTCAAGAGACCTTGACCAATATTGCTCGTCATGCCAACGCCAGCAGGGTTAAGATACGTTTGAAGAAAGACAAAGATAACATCGTGCTCAGGGTGGAGGATAATGGCAGGGGAATTGCTGAAAGGGAGATTTCTGGCTCCAAGTCTCTAGGATTATTGGGAATCAAAGAACGTGCCTTGCTTTTCGGTGGAAGTGTTGACATCACCGGGCGACAGAATAAAGGGACAGTAGTCGCTGTGCATATTCCTCTCCGGAGGCATACGCCATGATTAAAATTCTAATCATAGACGACCATCCGATCGTGCGGCGCGGTTTGAAGGAAATAGTGTCGGAGGAGCCGGATATTGTAGTCGCGGGCGAAGCACAAAATTCTAGAGAGGCACTCGAGCTTATCCGTAAACAAAAATGGGATGTGGTTGTTCTGGATATTACCATGCCCGACAGTAACGGGCTGGAAATCCTTAAGCAACTAAGAAAGGAACGACCAAAACTGCCTGTGCTTGTCCTGAGCATTCATTCTGAGGAGCAGTATGCGGTGAGAGTTCTCAAATCCGGGGGGGCCGGGTTTATGAATAAAGAGGCCGCTCCAGCGGAGTTGGTTAAAGCCATCCGAAAGGTAGTTACTGGGGGGAAATATGTTAGTCCTACCCTAGCGGAAAGGTTGGCATTCGATTTAGAAAGCGGGGAGAAGCAGCTTCATGAGAATCTATCTGATCGGGAGTTTCAGGTGTTATGCATGATCGCTTCGGGGAAGACAGTAAAAGAGATTGCCAATAAGTTATTTTTAAGCGTAAAAACAGTCAGCACGTATCGAACGCGTATTCTAAAGAAGATGAAAATGAGAACAAATGCGGAATTAACCTATTATGCGGTAAGAAATAGGCTGGTAGATTGAAAAGGCTAAATTCTTGGTGTCGAGCAATTATTCGAGTTATGCTTTTTCCCCGGTTGTTTTAGTTTAGTATGAATGTAAGATAAAAACCGTTAGTTCAGTTGGTCAAAGTCTTATAAAAAAATCGGAGTTCGTCTGATTGACTTTAAGCCAGTGAAAGTCTAAGGTGTGGACGAATGATCGATTGATTTCTCCTTAAAGATATTTCATCCGGGTTGATTGATCATGATAATCATGCCTAACCGGAGCGAAATGATAAAGACCGTAGGCCAAGTTCATATTAGCGCGCTAGTTTTGCAAGATTAGGATAGAACAGGCGGAGTTTCTGAGGAGGGGATCTTAGGAATGAATGAGCTGAGGGGGCTTATTCACGACGACGAGAGTAGTTTCGCCTCACTAGAGATTGAAGATGGCTTATTGCTCGACAAAGTGGAGGCTCAATTGGATTTTGAGCCTGAGGAACTCTCATCCTCCTCTAAGGGCGATGGGGACTTTAGTTCTTCGGATGACAGTTTTAGACTATTCCGTGCTTACTCAAAGGACCTGGCAAGTGAAAGCTCACTGCTCACGCCGGGAGAGGAGCTCGAGATCTCTAGAGAGTTGGCGAAATATAAGACGAAGATAATAGAATTTAAACCGCGTCTTAATCAGATTTCGCATTCAGGAAAACACAGGGCCAAGAGGCTTAACTATCTTTTGAGAGCTTATACCGAAAAAGAGAAGCAGCTAAAAGACCGGTTCGTAAAATCAAATTTAAAACTGGTGGTAAAAATAGCCGGCAAGTACATCGGCCGGGGGCTGGATTACCTTGACCTTATCCAGGAGGGGAACATGGGATTGATGAGGGCGGTGGAGAGATTCGACCATACCAGGGGTTATCGGTTTTCCACCTATGCGTCATGGTGGATATATCAGGCTATATCCAGAGCGGTGTGGGACCAGACCAAGACGGTCAGAATTCCAACCTATCTTTATGAACAGTCCGGAAAGGTACATCGGGCCAGTTCGAGACTCCATCAAGAGAGCGGCGATAAGCCGTTGCCGGAGGAGGTGGCAAAGGAGGTTCGGGTTTCTGTAGAGACGGTGAAACGAATCATGGAAGCGGCAAATAGTGTTATCTCCCTCGACTCGCCGGTCGTGGACGGGGAAAAAGCTACCTTCCTAGATTACATTGCCGACACGAAATTGCCCGCGCCGGACAACGCCATAGCAAAAAGGGCGATTAAACAAAAGATAGGAGAGGCCCTATCCATCCTGGACTCCAAGGAAGAGGACATCGTCAGGATGAGGTTTGGAATAGACCGGGATACCAAGTACACACTGGAGGAGATTGGCAAGAGATACGGCGTTACTCGGGAGCGGATAAGGCAGATTGAAAAGGAGGCCCTTAAAAAGTTGGCGTCTTCGGAGATCGGCGAATTCCTCAGTTACTATCTTTAGAGGGAGAAATAGGTTTGACTGGAATTTCCGCGTTTCTTGGCCGTGGTCAGTTCGTACTGTTTATGGGTGATGATACGATGGCAAAGATAATAAAGGCTATGAATAGAATATTTTATTATAGGAGGTCAACATGGCAGTAGCTAGAGTAACAGAAGTAATCGGGTCGTCGGAAAAATCCTGGGAGGATGCGGTTAATAACGCCCTGAAGAGGGCTAATAAGACCCTTCGCGGTCTTACCGGCCTGGAGGTCACCAAGATGAATGCGCATATAGAGAAGGGGAAAATCGTTGAGTATAGAGCCCATGTCAGAATCACTTTCATCCTGGAAGGCTGATAATCGTGGTTTGTTGTATCCGATTATACGGAAAAAGGTAATATCCCTGGGGAACAAGGCGCGCTATCTCGGCGATTAGTTAATACTACGAAGGCGATTTGTCGGCACATTCCTTAGGCAGTTCGGCGTCTGATTGCCAGGGATGGCTTCTGGAGGCTTTATACAAAATTTACGGAAGATTCGGAAAGATGGGTAGAGCAAGTCAAGAAAGCTAAGGGGACATTAGAAAGTTTTCAAAAAAAAATACAATCGGAAGAATTTATTAGTCCTTAGAACAACTCCCATTTTCATGGGGCTGAGGGAGTGGGCACTGGCCTGAGGTTATTCTTCGTGAGACAAAAATTGGAGAGGTTTTTGAATAAAAAGGGATGATGATTTTTTTACAGGAGGAGTCGGAATGATAAAAGACCTATACGACCTAAACGGAAAAGTTGCCCTTGTTACCGGAGGTTCGAGAGGTATTGGCAGGGCGATAGCGCTTGCCCTGGCAGAAGCCGGGGCTGATATTCTGCTTAACTACGCCAGGAGTGATAAGCAGGCGGACGAGGTAAAAAGACAGGTCGAAAAGATGGGGAGAAAGTGCGTCACCGTAAGAGCCGACGTGAGCAAGTTTGAGCAGGCCCAGAACCTCGGTAAGGCGGTTATGAATCATTTTGGGAAGCTCGATATTTTGATAAATAACGCCGGGGTAAACAGAGACAGGACGCTTCGCAGAATGACTCCGGAGCAGTGGAATGAGGTTATTCAGACCAACCTAAACAGTGTATTTAATTGCACTAAGGCAGTGATTGAGCTCATGATTGCTCAAAATAGCGGCGTAATCGTTTCGATTTCATCGGTCATAGGAGAGATGGGAAACATCGGCCAGACCAATTACGCCTCTACTAAAGCGGGGATAATTGGGTTTACAAAGAGTCTGGCCAGGGAGCTTGCGGGTAACAACATCCGCGTAAATGCCGTAGCCCCCGGGTTTATAGAGACCGATATGCTGGGCACGGTGCCGGAAGACATAAGAAAGCAGATACTCGCCCAGATCCCCCTGGGAAGATTCGGCACTCCAGAGGAGATTGCACTCTCCGTTCTTTATCTTTGTTCTCCCGCTGCAAGCTGGATTACCGGGATTACGCTTAGAATAAATGGGGGGAATTATATATAACATCGTGGTTAGCCAGGATTAAATTAGAGATAAGATTAGGGCTATGGACTTGAACCCTTAACCCTAGCCCTAGCGACAATCAAAATAAGAAAATAGGAGGATATGCTCATGACTAAAGTCGTAATATGTGAACCGCTTAGAACGGCCATAGGAAGCTTTGGGGGAACGCTACAGGATATTCCTGCCCCGGACCTAGGAGCCATCGTGGTAAAGGAGATTCTCAAGCGTACCAAGATAGACCCAAAGCAGGTCGATGACTGCATCATGGGTAACGTGCTTCAAGCCGGTCAGGGTATGGGTCCGGCAAGGCAGGTAGCACTCAAGGCTGGGCTGGACGTCAGTGTCCCGGCTGTGACCATAAACAGGTTGTGCGCCTCGGGTTGTCAGTCTATAGTCTCTGCCGCACAGGAGATAAGGTCGGGGGATGCTGAGCTTGTTATCGCCGGCGGGATTGAGAACATGAACCAGGCTCCTTTTTATCTCAAAAAGGCGCGTTACGGATACAGAATGGCCATGCCCAAAGAGGATGTGTTTGATGGAATGGTCTCCGACGGTCTCTGGGATGTATTCAATAACTATCACATGGGAATTACCGCAGAAAACATAGCCGAAAAATATAAAATCTCGAAGGAAGAACAGGATGAGTTTGCCTACAAGAGTCAGTTGAAAACAAAAGAGGCAATGGAGTCCGATAGGTTTCAGAGCGAAATTGTCCCTATAGAGATTCAGCAGAGAAAAGGGACAGTTGTGTTCAAAAAAGACGAGCATCCTAGACCCGATACCACGCTAGAGACACTATCAAAACTGAGGCCCGTATTTAAACCGAACGGTACAGTTACGGCCGGAAACGCCTCGGGTATCAACGACGGCGCTGCGGCTATGATTGTAACGACCGAGGAGAAGGCAAAGGAACTCGGGCTCAAGATTTGGGGTGCTATTAAATCCTACGCCCTCTCCGGCGTAGACCCCTCTATCATGGGAATGGGGCCTGTAACCGCTATGCAGAAGGCTCTTGAGAAGGCCGGGCTTACAATTGATGATATAGACCTTGTTGAGTTAAATGAGGCGTTTGCTGCTCAATCTCTCGGGGTGTTAAGAGAGTTTCCCATACCTGACGACAAGCTTAACGTAAACGGTGGAGCGATTGCACTGGGGCATCCTATAGGGGCTTCGGGCGCCATTCTTGCAGTTAAGCTTCTTCACGAGCTGGAAAGAAGAAACGCCTCTTTAGGCCTCGTTTCCCTATGCGTTGGCGGAGGAATGGGAATCGCCATGGTGGTCGAGAGAGAGAAAGAGCAAAGAGCAAAAAAATAAGATAAACCCCGAAGGGCGAGACATGCTTCGGTTCTAACGAAAAGCTCTTTCATAAAATAAATTCGATTTGGAATTCCGCTAGTGAACCTGTCGAACCAAGGGAGGTAGTAAGATGGCTAAAAAAATACTGTATTGTAAGGAACTCGACATCAACAGGGAGTGTAAGAAGAAATTCAGCGGCTATAACGAGGGCGAGGTCTTGATGAAGGCAATACAGCATATAATGTGGGACCATAAAGTAGAAAAAGTCACGCCGGAGTTAAAAGACAAGATCCGCTCCTTGATCTCGGATGAGTCTTAGGGGACTGGTGAGACGAATTTCACCCTCATACCCGGTTCGACGCCGCTCGCCGCTTCCGGGTTTACCTCCAATACATACTTTGCCGGACTCTTGGGTGAGTAAATCTCACATTCAGTAAAAGGATTTTTCTTGCCTATGCACGGCTCGGCGTTTTTGACCATGTGCACTATTTTGCCATCCTTGTCTATCCAGAGCATGGCCAGATTAATGAGGGTGTCTTTCATCCAGAACCGGTGATAGCCATCTTTATCGTATATAAAAATCATGCCACAGGTGCGGCAAAGACTCTCTCTTTCCTGAAGTCCTCTCTCTTTATTTTTGGCTACCTCCGCATCTATATTTAACCCGTTGGGTAGAGTTATCTTATAAGAGTCTACGGCGAAACTCGAAGGAACCAGGAATAAAAAAACGAAAAATAGCTTGATCATAATTTCGCCATTCCTGAATACCGGCCTCATGAAAAGGTTTCCTTGATTTGCTCCTAAATTGTAAAAGTCTATAGTTGATCAGACGGACAAGGTCAATACAAGTCAAACCTGAACAAGCCGTCCAGATCATTTTGATGCTCAAGATTAAGCTAGTTTGTCATCCTGAGCGCAAAGCGAAGGATCTATCTTTTAGATTCTTCACCAGAGCCTGCCCTGAGCCAGGTCGAAGGGGTTCAGAATGACAGACTGGGAATCGCCTATATTCGATATTATTTTTGCTGACACTGTCTGTAATATCTAATGTTGACATTTACACCCCTCTAATTCATCTGGAAAAGTTTCCTTAATTTGCCCTGGTGGTGGTAGACGCTTCAATCATGTTTTCTTAAAAAGTCATTGTTTCTTAAAATGCCTTTCCGCCAGCGGGTCGTCGTCCAGTTCGGAGATTAGATAGCCTACTTCGTATTGGTCCCCCGGATGCCAGTAGAGCCTTATCCCATGCGGGGTGATTAAGTATATGCCTTCCTTCCGGGTGTTCTCCGGGAGTTCCACCTCATAAACCGGATACCCCACCGTACCGCTCCCTATGTTCACAATCTTCCTCTGCTCCCTTAGCTTTTTGACGTTTCTGGCGATATCCCAGACCTTCGGAAATACATGTCCTTTCACTTCTAGTTTCATGAGAGTTTCCTTTCTACGTAGGGGCGAGACATGCCTCGCCCCTACTATCTTCTATCTATCTAATTACCTCTATCCTAGAAATCATACCGATGCATGTTAGCAGCAAGTCCAGTTTTTTATTCCGCTCGTAGATGAACTTCTCTTCTAGCTTGCCTCCGCAGGTCGAACAATTCTCATACTCCTCGACCCATTCTTTGCACTTATGGCAATACATACCCTTGTTCTCATACCAGGTAAATAGGGAATAGACCAATTCGTTGAGCCCTCTCTTCCCCAAAGAGTCTGCCCAGTCAGCGAAGGCTTCTATTATTCCGGCCCGGAATTTTTCCGGAACCTCGTTTAAATCGCCGGCGTATATCTCCTCTTTGTCTACGTAGATTCTACAGTAAAACTCCACCATGATTAATTTCGGATTGCTGATTGCGGATTTCGGAACAAGAGATTTTAATTCCGCAATCCGAATTCGGCAATTCGCAATCGCTTAGTCTCCGCACCCTTCCTGGTATCCGCAGTGTTTACATACTGCATGGCAGCCTACTCTAATTATCGGTTTCCCACAATTTGGACAGCGATACAGAATGTCTTCCATTTTCTCTCTGGTTGGTTTTTTTCTGGGTAATTTTTGTTCGTCCATTTAACCGCTTAAATATACATGCCAAAACGGGTCTATCTAACTCCAAAAGTCTTTATAGTTTTAGCCAGAGCCGACGGGTCGTCGGTGGGCTCGGCACAGGATATGCCCGCGCATAGGCAAGCACATGGAGGCTTTAACTTTGCTATCTCCCGAATTGTCGGAGATAAAATTTCAACTTTGGTTTTAGCCGGGTCTATTTGAATTACCAGCTTGTGCGGCCGGTAATAAGACCACGAGGCTCTCAAAAGCTCCCTTACCCTGGGGTCATGGCTATCGCCGAGGACTACGACCTGGGGTGGATGTTTCAGGTGATGATGTAGGGCTAAAAAGTAACTGGCCGCGTATAACCCGTATTTCTCGGCTACCCGGGCAAAGTACTTGAGTGTTCCCTGGGCATATTTTCTATAGCCGTGGTCATCGGTTAGGTAGAAGAGCTTATCAAAAAGTAATATGGCGCTCGAGTTCGATGAGGGAATAGGATCGTCCTGGATCGGCTTGATGCGGCTTTTAAGGGTAAGCACAGGGCCTGTTCCTTCTTCTACGTCGAAAAAGCCGCCCCTCTCTCGGTCCCAGAATCTCTCTGCCATTATCGTTGCTACCCTCATTGCCGTTTCTAGGTAATCGATTCTTCCGCTAACCTCATAGGCATCGAGACATGCTAGTCCCATCTTTACCTGGTCGTCAAGTAAACCATTTAATTTTGCATCTCCGTTAACTTGGACATGACAAAAACCGGATTCATACCGAAAGCAATCCTGGAGTAAAAGGTCAAGCGCCTTGAGTGCTGAATCCCTGACCTTCTCATCCCCCAGAATCTTGTAGGCCTGTAAGAATGAGGAGATCATCATACCGTTCCAGTTTGCGTATAGGGTCTTATCTACATAGGGAGCGGGTCTTCTCTTTCGGGCTTCGATTAGTTTTTTCCGGCCGGATTCAATTAGCTCCCTGACTTTATCGGAAGACAGAGCTAGCTTTTCGGCAATCTTTTCCGGATACATATCTATGAATAAAACGTTTCTAGCGGGATTATGTCTCATCTCTCCGCGAGAGAAGACGTTGTAGTAAAAAGAAATAACCCTGGCCTCGTCTGGGCTAAGGGCTTCCTTCACCTCTTCCTTGGTCCAGGTGAAGTAATCTCCGTCATCTTGTGGGTCGATGTCGGCATCCTGGCTTCCATGAAATCCGCCTCTCCGGTAGTCGGAGAGTACATCGGCCACAAAGCGGATAATCCCCTCGGCGGTCCGTCGATAAAATTCGTTTCCGGTAGCCTGATAGGCGAGAAGGTAGTTCTTAAGGTGCTCGGAATTATCGTAAGACATCTTCTCGAAGTGAGGGACAATCCACTGGGCGTCGACAGAATAACGGTGGAATCCTCCTCCTATCTGGTCATGTATCCCTCCCTCGGCCATCTCGGTCAGGGTTTTCTCCACTACGTTCAAAAGCTCCTCATCCTTGGTCTCGAAGTGGCGGGCCAGGAAAAGTTCGATTACCCCGTAATGGGGGAACTTGGGAGCACCTCCGAATCCTCCGTTTACCGGGTCGAAGAGGCTGAACATGGAATCAACGGCCTTATCCACGGAGAGTATATTCGGCTCTTCCGCGGATGGTTCAAGCTCGTTTATCTGGGATAGCGCCTGGAATATCCGGCTTGATTCATCGATAACCTTTTCCCGGTTGTTTTTGTAGTATTCAGTCACTCTATTCAGAATGGTGCGGAAGGATGGAAGATTCTGGCTGTCTTTAGGAGGAAAATAGGTGCCGCCAAAAAACACCTTGCCCTCCGGGGTCAGGAAAGCGGTGAGTGGCCACCCTCCCTGGCCGGTAATGGCACTGACCGCCTGCTGATACCTTCTGTCTATGTCCGGGCGCTCGTCCCGGTCCACTTTAATGGCTATAAAGTTCTGGTTGATGATCCGGGCGATTTCTTCGTCTTCGTAACTCTCCCGGTCGATGACATGACACCAGTGGCACCATACCGCTCCGACGTCGAGTAGGAGGGGACGGTCTAGTTCCCTGGCCTTCTTGAACGCCTCTTCACACCAGGGATACCAATCCACCGGCTGATGGACTGCGCTTCTCAGATACGGGCTGGTCTCGTTCGCCAAGCGGTTTGGTTTTTCTATAGACACAGTCTTCTCCGATTTTGTAATAAAAAGAGGTTAAACAATTATCGCGCGATGTTCAAATGTAATAAATTTGCGTTCAAGCAATAATCCCTGTCATTGCGAGCACATTTGCTCTGCTTGGTGTAAGCCATTTGAAACAATCTATTTAGATTCCTAGCAAGCCTCCTCAGTTTAGTTCGGGACAGGGTTTGGAACGACAAATTGGACTGCCATTTCCACCATTCTCCAATCATTTCGACTTTCTTCTTGTCATTTCGACTACTTCGCTCTACTCAGGATAAACTCCGGGGGAAATCTTAACGAAGCAGTGGTTAGTGGATGGTGTTTAGTTTTTAGGTAATATCCCACGGTTATTAAGATTCCTCACATTCGTTCGGAATGACAAAATTGGCTTCCCACGCATCCGCTCGGGGCAGGATTGGGAATGACAAGAAGGGGGAAAACCTGGAACAAACCAGATTCCTGCTACTTCTTCGTCTGAGTTCATTACACGTTTCGCTCAGGATAAGCCCTGGTCTAAGCCGAACTGACCATAAACGGTATGCGTTCCGTGCATGAATTATGCGAGACTATGAATTCGGCGAGGAGGTTGGCAGTGTGACCCTGCTGGTTATCGAACTGGCAATTGGGCTTATTGGATCAAACGCTTCGTCTAGGCTAGCCGGCCCCTAAGATTCGCGCCACCGTATTCTGGATCTGATGGACGGTAAATGGCTTGCTTATGAAAGAAGATGCACCCTTGGCCAAAACTTCTTCCGATATATTCTCTTCAGCCCGGCCGCTTATTACCACCACTGCGGAGCTGGTGTCGATGAGCTTCATTTCCGTGATCATGTCGAGACCGTCCTTTCCGGGCATTCCCAGGTTGAGAAAAATGATGTCGAAGTGGTTTTTATTCAAGAGGTCCATGGCTGTTTCCCCGTCCTTTGCCACTACGATGTTATGGCCTAGGCTGGAGAGAGACTCCGCGATAATATCGCAGACGAATTCTTCGTCGTCGGCAATCAGTATGCTTCCCTTCCTTTTCGTCTGCAAGACCTTATTCCCATCTTCCTTTTTGTCCGATGTGGTGCTGGACACGTTGGAGAGACGCTGTATGTTGGGAAGCCAGATGGTGAAGGTGGTTCCCTTTCCCACTTCGCTGTTTAGCTCAATCCTCCCTCCGTGCCTTTCTATAATGGCGTATACCACGGAGAGTCCCAAACCGGTGCCCGTCTTCAAGCTGTCTTTACCCTTTGTGGTAAAAAAAGGCTCAAAAATCCGGGGCAGGTTTTCCTTGGGTATGCCAATACCGGTATCGGAAAAATCAATCTTTACATAATCTCCTTTTAGTTCTGTGCTTATGGCGATCACCCCGCCCTCGGGCATAGCGTGCTTCGAATTTATAGCCATGTTGAGGATTATCTGTTGTATCTCCCCCACATTCATCCTGATCGGGGGAATTTTCCCATAGTGGCGGAGAATCTTTATTTTGTCTGATTGAAAAGTATGCTCTATCAGCGCCAGCGTATCTTCGATCACTTCATCCAGGGAAGCGAGCTGAAATTTTTCCTCTTTCTGTCTGGAGAATGAGAGCAGCTTGTTCACTATCTCCACCGCCCTGCTGGAGGCCTTTTCCACTATTTTTAGGTCTCTTTTGATCTGCTCCACACTGGCCCGGGACATGGCAAAACTGGTATAGCCGATAATTCCGGTAAGTATGTTGTTGAACTCGTGGGCGATTCCGGCGGCCAGTTGACCCACTGCAGACATTTTCGTAGATTGGATCAGTTGAGCTTCCAGTTTTTTCTTCTCGGTAATATCCTCGCTCACCACTATCGCGCCGAATACCTCGCCAGTCTCGAAATCTACCAGCGGGGAAAGGCTGATCTCCAGGAATTTATCCCCATGCTTCAACTCGTGAATGGTCGTATTAGCAGAGCCGCTTAGTATCTGCGGGATTATCGAATCAAAGTTTATGCCGCTAACAATGTCGCTAAGCCTCCGCCCTATATAATCCTCGCCGAATATTTCCTGAGTTTTGGGGTTTCCGCTTCTTATCACTAGGTCCTTGTCCGTGGTAATTATGCTCTCGTGGGTACTGCTTAGGATGTTCTCGAGGTCTCTATTTCTTTCTCTCACCTTGAGCTCGAGGTTTGCATTCAACTCCTTTAGTTCCCGGAGAAGGCGTTTATTCTCGGCAACCAGCTCGTATTTCTCGACGGCGTGTTTTATTATGCCCTTGAGCTTATTGTAGTCGAGCGGCTTGGTTAGATAATCAAAAGCCCCGTGTCGGACCGCCTCCACTGCCGTTACCAGCGAGGCATAGCCGGTCATGATGATAACCGGTATGTCCGGGTTGAAGTTGCGTACATCTTCTAGCAGGTCTATTCCGTTTTTTTCCGGCATCCTAATATCGGTAAGTACAACATGGAAGGAATATTCTCTCAGTAGTTGAAGTGCCTTCTCACAATTGAAAGCGGTCTTTACCTCGTATCCCTCTTTTAGAAGGATGTCTGAGATTATTTTCAAGATTAAATTTTCATCATCAACTACCAATACCCTTCTGTTCTCTGCCATCCTCTGCTCCTTCAACGTTTTGATTGACCGAGAGTTCTATGACGAAGGTAGTGCCTTTTCCCTTTTTGCTGGTCACGATGATTCTTCCATCGTGTTCTTCTATTATCTTATAGCTTATGGAAAGACCGAGCCCGGTACCGGTGTCCTTTTTGGTGAAGAACGGGTCGAATATCTTGGGAAGGTCTTCTTCATCTATCCCCAACCCGGTATCCGCAAAGGTGATGAAAATATGGTCATAGCCCCCGTCGTAAAGACCGGTATCAATCCTGAGCTCTCCGCCGTAGGGCATGGCCTGAATGGCGTTCATCAGTATGTTGATGAACACCTGCCATAGTTGATTGGGGTCGCCCATGATCTTGGGAATCTGGGGATTCAGGTTTGTAGTAAGCTTGATGTTGTAGTCATAGAGCTGCTTCCTTATCAGTATAAGGGCATTCTCCAGTATGGTGTTGACGTTGACCGGCTCGAAGTGGGGCGGTTCCAATTTAGAGAATTTAAGCAAGTTGTCTATCAAACGGTTTGTCCGGTCTATTTCATGCTTGATATAGTCTAGGTATTCCACCACCTGTTCTGAATTCTCCCCATTGGCTATCTGCGATAAATAATACCTGGCGCCTTCTATTATGTTCAGGGGGTTGCGGATCTCGTGAGCGATCCCGGCGGCCAGATGTCCGATAGCCGACATTTTTTCCGCCTGTATGAGCTGGGCCTGGGTTTCCCTGAGTTCCTTGTTTGTCTCTTCTAGCTTCTTGGCGTAGTCCTCGACCAATTTGAAGGCAAACGCATTCTCGATAGCTATGGCGCTCTGGTTGGCCAGGACCTGAAGCAGTTTTATGTCCTCGGAGTTGTAGGGAAGCCCGGATTGCTTGTCACCGAGGGAAAGCAGGCCGATCAGCTTTTTCTTGAAAAAAATGGGGATGAATAAGGCAGCACCAAAATCATCGAAGGTTTTTACGAGCTGGTCTCTATATCTGGCAAATCTTTCGTCTGCGACCAGGTCTTCTTTGAATATCTCCTGTCTATGTCTGCTCAGTAATTGGATCAACTCGCTGTTCTCATCAATCGAGAGGTTATCCGGTTCTTTTTCTTTTCTACTCTTGGCGTAAACTCGGTAGTCTCCGCTATTACTGTCGAAAAGAATAACAGATACCGGGTTGGAAAACATAGTATGCTCTACCGTGTTAATGATTTTATCTGATATCTCATCAATGTTAAGAAGAGAGGTCATGGCAAAACTTATTTCCTCCAGGGTCCTGCGGTAGTCGTACTTCTTCCGAAAGAAAGTTAAATCTATAAGATTCTGAATGCGATTTTTTAGCGGGTTTAAAGCCAAGACCAGAAATGCGCTTAATATGGCGAAGAAAATAGGGTTTTTCCAGCCTCCGTAGTTGGCAAAGAATATGTTGGAAGCCACCACAATTAAGGCAAAAACGCCAAAAACCAAGCCAGACAGGACGCTATAAACCAATGCCTTCTGGATGATTGCATCTATATCCAGTAGCTTGTGTTTAACTATGGCGTAGGCTATGGACAATGGGAAGAATATGACCAGCAAAGCCAGTATATTGAGGTTGCTTATCCCCAGTGCGGTAATTACGAAAGCGCATAAGGCCGGGACAAAGAACCCCACAAAAGCCCCCAGCAATATTACTTTTGCCCTCTCTTTATCGATCAGGTTCTCCGGATTGATGTAACTCTCCGCCGTGGATGCTATGAACACAGATGTAGAGACCAATACATAAACCCAGGTCAATATATCTACCCGTTGCCATATATATTGAGACTCAAAGAAAACGAGATGCATGGAGAATAGGGCAACCGAGGGCAGGAAGGGTATAAAGATGAGAGCGTTGTGCCTTAGCAGTTTTCTCCTGGTGGGAAAAATGAGGGACAGAGAAGTGAGAAATGCGGGGCTGAACATCCAGCCCATAAATGGAATGTTGCCTAGTGAGTAGGTGGACTGGGTGTCGAATATGGACGTGAACCATATACCCATGGAAAGACAAAACATGAAAAAAAACTTGCTCGTGGTTAGCTCCGGCTTCAAGAAATAAACCACGATGCCGGTAATGAATATTATCAGGCCAATAATATAAACTCCCCCGAATACAGAGAGAAAATCTCCCATACCGAACATCATGGTGGGAACGCTCAGGCTTTTATACTGGCCGTCCCTGTAAACGGTGTAGTTCATCTGGCTGCCAACCGGTTTTTCCGAGACGATGCGGTAAATTTGGGCTGGTGATAGGTTCTTACCATCCAGGCCTAATATTTTGTCATAGGTTTTTATCAGACCGTACTCGTTACCGGTCCAGTGGGGAAGGCTGACTTCGCAAACCAGGGAGTTGCCATAAATGAGGAAACCGGGAAAAGGTTTGCCTATCCAGCTTATCGCCCGGAATAGGCTGGCCAACGAGAGGAACAAAAATAGCGCGACCAACACGAAAACGGCAATTCTAAAAAACTTTTCAGTATAATCTGACGACTGGAAACCCCTCATCTCTTCCTTAAAGAAACTATGGAAATTACCTTAATCGATTTTTCTTCCATAGATTGTCCATTGCAAGTCGTTCTTTACTCCTCCGAGCTTTTGCACTATACCGTCGGCGTCTTCTTTATCGCTGATTTCCCAGGTGCAGGTGGTTGCCCTATAATCCTTCTCGATCATGTTGGCGCAGATATTGGCCAGAAGAATTAGGGCTATTTCTTGGTCCTCAAATTCATCGGTGACCCCGGCTAGCACTATAGCCCCCTCGGTTATCAACTCCAGGTCTTCCGGAATCGAGGAAAGGTCGGTCGCACCCAGCTCTCCGCTTATCGTTTTGAAGACCGGGGCGCACTGTGGAAACGCACCGGCAAAACCCACGGCTCTTCCGCCAACCTCGGCGACGAGCCAGAATCCCTCTACGATTAGGTCCCTGAATTCCCTTACAAACTCGACGAATTCATCTTCTTTGAAGGGAACGTATTTCCAAAGCCGGGGGAAGGAACCGTTGTGTATTTTCAGTATCTTGACAGCCTCTTCTTCGTACCTACGCTTGTCCAGTTTTTTGATTGTAACATTGGCTTTTCGAGTTATGGCGTAAATCTTATCCCGGTTTTCAGGAGAATTCAGGTCTATAGAATAATGTGGAAGGTTTTTTATCGGGCTGAAACCGGTTTTTTGGAAGTAGTCTTGGTAATAGCCGGGGGTGTAGGGTTGAAGGAATGAAGGGGTTTTGTCGAAACCGCCTGATAAAATTCCTCCTCCGTAGAATAGGAGCGGGATATTTACCGGAGCCCAGACCTCCTCCATGCCCTGCGATTTCAGAAACTCTAGGGCCCTATCCAATAAGGACTGGATGGCTATACCCCGTCCAGGGAGGGCCTCGAAAAACCCGAGGAAGCCGATTTTTTGATTCCAATACCTGATAAAACGGTCATCGACGAAAGCACTAACCGTACCAACTATTTCCCCGTTCTCTTTTGCCACGAACCTCCTCGTCTTCACGTTTTGTCTGAAGTAGAGGTGCTCCCCGGAAAGCAGCCTCACCCGGTCGTTGATGAGGAAATAGGGAATCCACTGAGGGATGTCTTTATAAACCTTCCACGAGAACTTCACGGACTCGGTAATCTTATCCCTGGAGGAAATCTCGGTCACTTCAATTTCCTTTCCCTGTGTGGTCGTCTTTGTGGACTTTCCATCTGAATCAACTCGCACCGCCGGTCTCGTGGGTTTTTTCAGGAAACCGAGTTCTTTCCCCACCTTCTCTAAAACTTCTAATGTTCTATCCAAATCATTCCTGGTATGGGTCGACATTACTCTCAGCCTCATACGCTCTTCACCCCTGGGCACGGTGGGATAGGGGAGCGGTTCTATGAAGACCCCTTCCTCAAAAATCCTTTTGGTCATCATCCGAAGGAGTAGGTCGTTACCAACAATAGTGGAAATAATGGCGGACTGAGATTTTTCTACGTTATTGAATCCGAGCAATTTTAGGTTGTCTCTTAAATAGCGGATGTTTTCCCAAAGCCTCCCGATTAAGCCGGGGTCGCTTTTAATCAGGTCGATCGCGGCTAGAGCCGACGCCAACATGGCCGGCGAGGCGCTGACCGAGAAAAAAGAGGTAGTTGCATAATATTTTACATATCTAATTACCTCTCTGGTGGAGGCAACATACCCTCCCAGGCCGCCCAGGGCCTTGCTGAGAGAGTCCATGATAACGTCAACTTTGCCCATAAGTCCGAAGTGAGAGGCTGTGCCCCTGCCGCCGCTTCCGATTACCCCGGTGGCATGAGCCTCGTCTATCATTAGCTTTGCTCCGAATTCATTGGCTGTCTCGATGAATTCAGGAAGGGGCAGTATATCGCCATCTATACCATCCACGCCCTCGGCGATTATGAGCTTCCCGTCGTATTTATCTCCCAGGCTCTCTAAGACCTGCCTCAGATGTCCGGTATCGGAGTGTCTAAAGGTTCTGAAATTCCCGCGGCTTAACTTGCATCCGTCTAGAATACTGGCGTGTACCTTTTTATCTATTACGGCAATATCCTTCCTTCCCATCAGAGCGGATATGCACCCCATATTGGCCATGTGGCCGGTGGGGAATACCAGAGCATCTTCACAGCCTTTAAGCTCCGCTAGTTTATTTTCCAATTCTCTATGCAGCTCATTTGTACCGGAAAGAAGCCTTATGGAGCCGGTGCCAGTGCCATACTTTCTGACCGCCTCCTTCGATGCATTTACCACTTCCGGATGATAGGCGAGACCCAGGTAATTGCTGCTTCCCATCATGATTATCTCTCTCTCCCGCCCTACCTTTTCATCAAAAATTAGTACACGGTTCTTTGATGCCGAAAGCAGCATAGTCTCGTATTTGTTGTAGTCTTTCTTCTTGGTATCCTCTATGAATTCCCAGAAAAGCTTGGCCTTTTCGAATATGTCCTTGTTTGAAACATGTATGAAATCAGCCATGGATAGATTATCGGAATTTATTTTCTTCAGCCCCTCTTTTATGTGGGCTTCCAGTTTCTCCTGGTAATAATCGTACATACTCAGGAATTGGACCCCCATTCCCGACGGCTCTGATTCATCAGAGGTGGCGCTTTTCCTAGCCCACCGGACATAAGCATAAGCTTTTATAGATGGTTCTTGGCTGCCTAGCTTAAATTCTAGGAGGAGTTTTGTTCCAAGCCCAAGCGGGTGCCTAGTCTGAATGAGCATCCCGCCTGAGGAAAGATTGACCGCATTTCCGATTAGTTTTCCGTTATTCATGGAAAACACTTCGAAGTCTACTGCGATCCGACTAGATTTTCTCCGGTCTGCGGCATTAATAGCTATATTCATAATAATTCCCCCGGCCAAAAGTACGCTTCGGGATAGTTTCCCTACGGTTTTTCTGGAAGACAAAGTTTAGGTAGTTATTTGACTTCGCGCTAGAACTAGCCTCGAAGATTCGGTTTGATTCAGATTTCCTCTGTATGTATTTTAGAATTTTCATTCCCTGGAGATAACGATGAAGAGTTGGTGGTTTTACTTGGGATTATCCTCCTTATTCTAAGCCTATGGGGAAAATATGGAATACTAGACGCTTCGGTAGCTCAGCCACCATGAGGGCCAGGGGTAAAATAGAGCTATACAAAGTATCAAAATACTTACTTAACCCTTTACTTCACTTATAATCCCTAACCCTTTTAGGTCGTTAGCTTTGTGCCCCATCCTTTCAGATAGTTTACCTTTTCGGCAATGCCTGTATTCTGTAGCAATTCTAGTCTGAAATAGATTAGATTGCAATAACATATTTTCAAAAAATGTCCCTGAACAAAAATTTTTGTAATATTCAATTTACGGCGGACATGTTTAGCTCGGAGAAAAATTGCAAGAAGAACAGAAAGTTAGGTGCTAATTGCTCTTTTTGAACTGATGGTATATATTTTGCAGAATAGCTTGCCGTAGTTGAAATACCCAGTTTGGAGTATGGAGGTAATCAGATGAGGAACCTTATATTACTGAGCATGGCACTATTTGTAGGATTCTCTATCTCCTGTGCCCGACAAGCGACCAACTTTGAAGCGGGAATGCGGATGAGCAATACGTTATACAGCGACCTGGCCCCTCAGGTATCCACCGCTCTTCAGTCCACACCGGAAAATTCTCCTAGAGCCAAGCACTTGGAATTGGCCAGCCAGAAGCTCGACGAATACAAAAAGACGTATGAGGATTGTTCAAAGGCAATAGATGCATGGAAAAGCACGGGACAGCAACCGGATTATTTAATGGACCTATACAAAGAGATGTGGAAAAACCTGCTCGAGGCGCAAAACCTTGCGGCAAGTGTTTATATCTATGCCAGTGAGTGCGTGGCTAACACGACCCTAAAGGGCAAGGCCTGTAAAAACTGAAATCAATCTTAAGGGTTTTTATCTTTCCTCAAGTGCTTTAATGATCTCGCGCATAAAAGCGGGAAGGTCATCCGGCTTACGAGATGTTACCAAATTACCGTCTATCACCACCTCCGCATTTATATACTCGGCACCGGCGTTGACGATGTCATCCTTAATCGCGCTATAGCATGTTACCTTTCTTCCCTTGAGAATCCCCGATGAGACCAAGACCCATCCGGCATGGCAAATTGCTCCGACCACTTTTCCCTGGTCGAAGGCATCCCTTACCAGCTTAAGCAATGCCGGGTAACGACGCATGTAATCGGGGGCATAGCCGCCCGGGACTACGACGCAATCAAAATCTTCAGCCTTAATTTTGTCAGCAGTCGTGTTGACTCTAACCGGATAACCGTGTTTGCCGTTATAAGTATCTGAGCTTCCGGTTCCCACAATCAATACCTCGGCTCCTTCCTCCCTCAGGCGGTGGTATGGATACCAGAGCTCTAATTCCTCATAAAGGTTTTCTGCCAGGACGGCTGCTCTTTTACCTTTTAGTCTCATGATTACCCCCTTTAAGTAGAGACGCAACATTTGGTGTCTCTACTATTTTTCATCTTCTTTTTGGCCACTAGTGGACATGGGATAAGACCGCAAATTTTGCCAGTACGATACATTTTCTAGAAATTCATTGATCCTGCATCATGTGTCGTGCATCCTGCATCTTTTAGATTTGGGTGCTTATATATATGTAACTTAGCAACATGAAAATAATAGGTCAGGCTTAGATCTTTGAAGCTTTTGCTAAAAGTAGATGGTCTGCTAGAACCAGGTTTACCATTGCTTCGGCGATAGGGACGGCTCTGGGACAGAGACAAGGGTCATGCCTTCCCTTTACTACCAGATCTTTCTGGGCTCCGAATTTGTCGACGGTGTTTTGCACCTTGGGTATTGAGGAAGTAGGTTTTATGGCAATTCTTATTACTAGATTGTCGCCGTTTGTGATCCCGCCGAGAATACCGCCGGCATTATTCGTCTTAAACCGTAGCTTTCCAGAATCGTCCATATACATTACGTCGTTTACTTCAGAACCTCTTCGCCTCCCCACTCCGAATCCCATTCCTACCTCAAAACCCCTTATCCCTCCGATACTCATGAGAGCGGCGGCCAGGTCGGCGTCAATTTTGTGGAAAACGGGCTCACCCAGTCCGGGAGGAACGCCCATCGAAACGACTTCGACTACACCTCCGATGGAGTCACCTTCCCGTCTTACTTTATCGATGAGCTCTATCATCTCCCCTGCTTTCTTCCGGTCGGGGCATCTTACCGGATTATTTTCTATTTCATCGAGATCTATTTCTTCGGCCACCAAGTCTCCGACCTGCTTTACGTAGCCCAGGGTTTTTATCCCGTGCAGTGAAAGAAATTTTTTTGCAATTGCGGCGGCGGCCACCCGGCCCACCGTCTCTCTAGCAGAGGACCTCCCGCCGCCTCGATAATCCCTTATCCCGTATTTTAGGTCATAGGTGTAGTCGGCATGACCAGGACGATAAATGTCTTTTATATCTTCATAGGACTTTGAGATGACGTCCTCGTTTTTAACCATCAGCGAGATCGGGGTACCGAGCGTTTTTCCCTGGAACACGCCGGATAGGATTTCTATTCTGTCCGATTCCTTTCTCTGGGTGGTTATGGCGCTCTGGCCAGGGCGGCGACGGTCAAGCTCATGCTGAATATCCTCTTCCGAAATCTCTAGTCCGGCCGGGCAGCCGTCTATCACCACACCTAAAGCCGTACCATGGGACTCGCCCCAGGTGGTAATTCGAAAGAGTCGGCCAAAGGAATTTCCGGGCATGGGAAGATTTTATATCAACGGGAAAGACGTTGCAAACAGGGCGGGGATTTACGTTGGCTATATGGACTAGTTCAGATAGCCGTTGTCTCTGAACCACTTTACCGTTTTTTCTATAGTCTCCTCTATAGGAGTTTGGGGAAAACCAAGCTCTCTTACCGCTTTGGAGCTGTCTACAAACCAATTGAACCGGGATAACTTGACCGAATCTACATCCATCGTGGAAAAGTTGGGAAAGGATAAACCCAATACCCTTTCCACTAAAAATGCGGAGGCATAAGCCACAATATAAGGTATCTTCATCTTAGGACCGGATATTCCAGTTACCTTTTCCATCAAATCAAAAAACTCTTTTACTGTTAAGTTCTTATTAGCCAGGATATAGCGCTCGCCCACTTTTCCTTTCTCTGCCGCCAGGATATGTCCCTCGGCGACATCCTCTACGTCGACGAGGTTTAGAGTGCCGTCCATGTAGCCGGGGAATTTCTTTTTGCAAAACCACAGAACGCAGCCTGCACTGGAAAGATAGACATCCCCTGGGCCTATGACCACAGATGGATTGACAACGACGACGGGTAAACCCTTATCAAAGAATTTGAAAGCCTCCCTTTCAGCATAGTACTTGCTGTTCAGGTACTGGATTCCCTTGCTTTCGAGAGTAAACACGGTATTCTCGTTGGCGATCCCTCCTCCCGGGTCAACACCGATTGCTGCCACACTGCTCGTATAAACCGCTTTTCTCACCCCGGCTTCCAGGGCGGCGGAAAGGACGTTCGCTGTTCCTTTTACGTTGATCTCTTCCATCTTCTTGTAGTCGGCTTTCCGAAAGGAGACGAACCCGGCGGTATGGTATAAGGTATCGCATCCCTGGAGTGCCTTTTTAACCGATTCAACATCCATGATGTCACCGTAAACCCTTTCCGCATCTATATCATCGATGTTCAATGTCTTGCTGCTTTTCCGGAGGAGTATTTTTACCTTCTCTCCCCTTTGCGCGAGCTTTCTGGCTATGTGAGAGCCTATGAATCCGGTAGCACCGGTGACCAACGTGGCCATTTAGATACCTCCTACCACGAAAACATAAATCGACAACTTTAATTCAGGATTGTGTATATCAGATTTTGAGGAGTAAAGCAAGGGACTCGATGTGGTAGGTTTGAGGAAACAGGTCAAAGAGCTTGATCTTTATTATTCTATAGCCGGATTCTTTTAACATCTTTAGATCCCGGGCCAGGGTTGGTGGGTCGCAGGAAACGTAGATTATCTTAGTCGGACGAAGTTTGATGATGCCGTTGATTACCTCTTTGGCTCCTTCCCGGGGTGGGTCAAGTACGACTAAATCAAATTTATCTTTTCTATTCAGCGACTTTTCGACTAAGAACTCTGACGGAATAGCCTCAAAGGTTACATTCTTTATCGAATTTAACTCTGCACTCCTCTTGGCCAATTTGATTGCTTTTGCGCTGACATCCGCTCCTATAGTTTCCTTCGCTATCTTGGCCAGGTGGAGCGAGAAGTTCCCGATGCCGCAGTAAAGGTCTAAGACCCTCTCTCGCCCTTCAAGACCAGCATACTCGACTAGGGTATTGATGATTTGTTCATTGACCTCCTTGTTTGCTTGAATGAAAACTGAAGGAACGGAATAAAAGGTGAGCCCGGAGAAGGTTAACTCGAATTCCCTTTCCTCTTCCCTGGCAATCCCAATGTTTTCTGAACTCGAATAGTCATTAAGGTTTTTTCGAAGTGGGTGGAGTTTCTTTGGCTCATGATATAAGCTCGACGCAAGGGTGACATAAGCAGCGTTCTCGTCTGATGCGATGTGGATCTTTTTTAAAGGATAGTGGGGCTTATTCAGACTAGACTTAAGAGACCGGGTTAGACTGGCAATTGCTTCGTCTATCGGCTTCGTAGCTATGGGGCAGCCTTCTATTTCTATAAGCTTTCGACTCCTTCCCTCGCGATATCCTAAAAGATATCTTCCTTTCTGAAACTCGACTGAAAGTGTGACCCTGCTTCTATATCCGTACTCTTTTGAGGAGGGGACTATGGGTTCTACCTCCACATCTTTTATTCCGCCGATTCTTTCGAGCGTCTCTCTGAAAATGTCCTCTTTGGCTTTGAGTTGATAGGGGTAATTAATATGTTGCCACTGGCATCCTCCGCACCGGTCAAAGACCGGGCAGGAAGGAGTTGCTCTTTCGGGAGAAGGACTTAATATATTCTCAATCTCTGCCTCTCCGTAACTTCCCTTTTCTCTGGTAACTCGGACATCCAGTATGTCGCCAGGGATTCCGCCTCTGACAAAGAATACCTTTCCTTGAACCCTTCCAACTCCTGCGCCGCCAAATGCCAGTTTTTCGATTTCTATTTTCATATCCCTACTGCTCATTCAAATTGCTATGACCTTCGTTAATATACTACAAACTTGTCCGAAATAAGAGATTGCTTTGTGGGGGGGGCCCTGAGGAGGACCGGGGTTCCTGTGGTGTCATTGCGAGGAATCCTTCGGCAGGCTCAGGATAAATTCCATGACGAAGCAATCCCTTGAAAAGACGAGATTGCTTCGCTATCGCTCGCAATGACAGGGAGGGTAGGTAATCGCCGTTAGTGAGAGGTGGGAGTCGGTATACTTTTGGATGTCAATTACTAGAGAGTCCTTCGGTAAGTTCAGAACCCACCCTGTTTGCCGAAGGGATAAATTCCACGACCGAAGCAATCTCATTTCTAAAAATTAATGTTATCATGACTTACATAGCCTATTTGAGCGGATATGACTTGGACAGCATTTACATAACAAACATAAAAGTAGAGAGAACCTGATTTGCAAAATACCTTTTTATTTATCCAAGGGCCTTATTTTAACGCCAAAGTTTTTTGGTTAGTGTTTATTTTGGACAGCAGTGATTGACAAGAGGTTATATTTGACAGGAACGAAAATGGACGAGTTTCCTTCTAAAGTGAATTCAAATCAAGGAGGATAATATGGCGAGAAGAAAATCGGTTAAACCGGAAGGGGTAAAAAGAGCCGGAAAAGATAGTTCTCATAAAAATGGACGAGATGGGACTTTAAAATTCAACTTTGTTCTTTATCAGAAAAAAGACCGTATAGCTAGGGTCACCATCAATCGTCCGGAAGTTCGCAATGCCATAAACTCCAAGACCAGGGAGGAGCTGGCGATGGCAATCGAGGATGCCTGGCTCGATGACCAGATAGGCGTTATAGTGCTTACCGGCGCGGGGGATAAATCGTTTTCTTCGGGTGGCGATTTGTCCTGGATAGTTGATCCTAATAGGAAGGTTGACGAGTATAACATGCTCACCCATTACCGGCTTGCCACCGCCATGCGCTGCTGCGGCAAGCCGTTAATCGCCCGGGTAAGCGGGTTTTGTATAGGTGCGGGTAACGAACTGAACATGCTCTGTGATTTAACCATTGCTTCGGAGGATTCTATGTTTGGGCAGGCTGGTCCGTTAGTAGGGAGCGTTCCGGTCTGGTACGGCTTGCAGCAACTGCAGTATTCTGTGGGGGACAAGAAAACAAGAGAGATTGTTTATCTCTGTAGGCGATATACGGCCAGGGAAGCGCAGGAAATGGGCTGGGTGAACAAGGTCGTGCCTAAAGACAAACTTGATGAAGAAGTGGAGGCCTGGTGTAAAAGGCTTCTTGAGATGAGCCCTCAATCTCTCCGAATTGCCAAGTTTCAGATTAATTTTGCTTCCGATATGGCCTTCCCACAAATCACCCATGGGCTGGAGCTGGGCCGGTTCTTCCTCAAGTCTCCCCAGATGATGGAGGGGGCAGGAGCATTCCTAGAAAAGCGCAAGCCCGATTTCTGGAAGGTTAGGTGAGGGTAGCCATGCCCAAAATTGCGGAGATCAAGTTTACGGTTAAATTAGACGAGGACAATATTCCTGATGCCATTTATTGGGAAGCGACAGAGGCAGACTTTTCCGGGAAGAAGCCATGTGATTCCATAATGATATCAATCTGGGACCGGGAAGAAAAAAATGCGTTGAGCATCGACCTCTGGACTAAAAGCATGGAAGTTGGCGAAATGAACGCTCATTTATACTTGACCTTGCTGAAAATGGCTGAAATGTACGAGAGGGCTACGCAGAATAAAGAGTTAACAAAAATGATAAAGGAGTTTGCCCATAATTTTGCGAAAAAGGTGGATGAAATTTTTAGCTAGCCACGAATTAACACGAATCGTCACGAAAATGAAATATTCAGGATGTAAGACTTTGTCGTTAACTTTGTCGAAGGATTCACGATTGATCATGCATGATTCACGATGCACGATGACATTTCTGAAAGGTATTTTCACTCATCTTGTATCCTGCATCCAATTTTTTTTGTTCTCTGTGCTCTCTGTGGCTGACCAGTGAAAGCTTTTCAAAAAGCAGACATGACTTCCCTGGCAAATAAGCGCAGGGACTCTGGCTTCATGATGTCATAAAAGAATATGGTGAATTTACTCACGCCCTTTTCTGCCTTCTTTTTAATCCTTTTAATACACTCATCGGGCAAGCC
>DATMAT010000043.1 GCA_035559815.1 Thermodesulfobacteriota bacterium | reverse complement strand
AGCCGGTCCATCCTAAAAACAACGTAGCCAGCACTCCCAGGAAAAATACGTAAGCCTTTATGTACATCATCTTGAACGAACCTCAGCTTCCTCACGCCAGGGTGGGGCCAGTCTTATCGCTCCCTTGCGGGTTACCATCAGAATAAAGATGTAGATAAAGAATAAATGTCCGATGAGAATCAGTACTCCCCCGATAGAGCGGGCCAGAAGATAGTGCTTTGTCACATCCACCGATTCCATGAAAGGACGGGAGGCATCGTTCATATAAAACCCTTGCAGTATTCCTCCTACCGTCATCGATACTACATACAAAGTAATTCCTACTGCCACAAACCAAAAATGGAACTTGATCAGGACCGGATAGGGCCATTCCCATTTGAGGAGCCTGGGCATGATGTAGTAAATCGCCCCAAAGAGAATCATGGTGAAAAAGGCGTATAGACCGAGGTGGGCATGGCCTATGGTGTAATGGGTAAAATGGGATACCTCGCTGAAAGACCTGAGCGCTTCTATAGAACCCTGAAAGCTCACCGCTGTGTAGCACATGGCTCCGAAGACAACAAAGCGAAGGGTCGGGCTATATCTTAGTTTTCCAAAATGACCCACCATGGTCAGGTGGTGGTTTATCGCCACGGTTATAACCGGGATGAACATGAGAACGCTTGCCACGATAGAGGTGGTAATGATCCAGGTAGGAAGCGGACCACCTATCAGGTGGTGAATGCCGTTCCAGTTGTAGAAAAGGGCGAATGTCCAGAAGCCAAGTAGCGAGAGGTAATAGCTATGGATAGGGCGTCCTATTACCTTGGGAATAAAATAGTATGCGGCGGCCAGGCCGGCAGGCGTGACCCATACGGTCAGAAGGTTATGGGCATACCACCAGTTGCTAGCCGCTTGAGTCACACCGGAGTAGATAGGTAGGTTTGCCACAACGTAAAGAATTGGGAACCAGACGGCGGATGCTAGTATGTACCAGAGAGAAACGTAGATGTGCTTTACGTTTCGCGCTTGAAACGTGCGAAGGATGGAGAGGGAGAAAAAAAGGGCGGCGGGCGTAATCAGGTAAACCGATCCTTTGGGAAATTCTAGCCATTCCATTCCCTGGCTGCCCCCTCCCAGTATGGAGATAACTCCATACAATACCCCTATGTTCCAGAGAACAGCGGATAGGTATAAAAGTTTGGGCCAAGCCACCTCCGTGCGACACAATCTGGCGGTGAGCCAAACATAAGAGCCGGCTATGGCCAGCGAAGACCAGCCGTAGATTACGGCGTTTAGATGAGCGGGGCGAACTCTACCAAACGTAAGAGCGGGGGAAGACCCTAACCAGTCCGGGAAATTGAATTTGAATGAGGCGATAAGTCCAAAGATTGTTCCTATAAGGAGCCACAGCACCGCTGATATGAAGAAGACGATTACCGGGCCGGAGGCAGATATGTCGCTACGGACACGGAATGATAATTCCGGGGACTCCGCTAGTTGAACAGCGCTATCGTCTGACCCCATTCTTGTCTCTCCGGCTCGAACCTTCAGCGGCTAACTAAAAAAGTTAAACTTATAACTCTGGTCGAGTATTGAAATTAGTTTGCCTGTTTTTCTTGTGCTGCTTGTTGGATTCAGGAAATCCGAAGGTATTATCGGTCATCTTTCCTACCGGCTCTTCTTCATCAAAAATGGCGTAAGCGCCGGTGTCAAAGTCTCTGAACTGCTTCTTTCCTGCGGCCCATACGAAGGCCAATATGGCCATTCCTCCACCAAGTAGCGAAACCAGAATCAGTATTAGAGCGGCGGTTGGAATCGTCATATTTTATTAATCCTAAGAGGTCCTATTGCCTGAATAATGTTTCAAAAGTGATAAGCACATCCATTTAAAACAGGTATTAATCTCTATTCCATCAAACAGATATTTTTATCCAAACCAGCTACCTATAACCTCGTTGTCACCCCGGAGCCCTTCCTTAGATTCAAGATATACTCGGCCAATGGTCTAATATTCGTAGAGATTCTTCGCCTTCGGCTCCAGAATGACGGAATGGGTGGCGCTGTTTCCGGGTATAGATTTGTAGTGACAACGCTTGAAATCATAAGTTCCCTACTATCCGCGAAATCTGAGATATCTTGGTGAAATCGCTTATTTCTATTATACGAATAACCGCCCAGTTGACAAGGTGATAAATTATAACCATAATACAATCGTTTGTTTGAAACATACGTTTGTATGATATAGAAAGAGATCAAAATGGATGAAAAGGATACGAGGGAACGCATACTAGACGCTGCAGAAAGTCTCTTTGCAGAGAGGGGAATCAAGGAAACCTCTATAAGAGAAGTAACAAAGATAGCCGGAACCAACCTGGCATCGGTGAATTACCACTTTGGCTCCAAGGAAGGACTTATCCGTGAAACCATATCACGTAGGCTAAAACCCATCAACAAAGAACGCCTACGTCTTCTAGACGAACTAGAAACAAAGGCGGGCGGTTCTCCTCTTCCAGTTGAATCTATCCTCTACGCTCTCTTCAGCCCGGCGATAGAGTTTTGCCTGAGTCACCCCGATTTTATGCGTCTTGTGGGACGCATTCTTTTCGAGCCGGATAAAAATCTTCAAGCTGACTTTGTATCTCAGTTTGGTGAGGTTATTGTTCGTTTTAAAGCCGCACTCGGTCGCTCGTTGCCCGACTTACCGGAGAAAGAGCTTCTCTGGAGAATGCATTTTTTAGCGGGTGCTATGATTCATACCTACACCAACCACACTGTTCTGGAAGCTTTCTCCGGTGGTCTATGCAAAATCGCAGACGATAAGGAAGTGGTCGACAGGCTGATTAACTTCTGTGCGGCTGGCCTTCGGGCACCGCTTTCAGATAAGCCTGGTTAAGCAATGTGAATCCGATATTTGTAAAAGGAAAAATAGCCATTTTTGAAATATAGGGAATTCTATGAACTCTGGTTATTTATATTTTTGTCATGCCCTTCCCCCGGTTAAGCCGGAGGATCAATCAGGCATCACCGCACTTGTTATACCCGAATGTTCCCCGCGAAAGGCGTGTGGGGACAGGCTTAATCTGGTATCCATAGTTTTTAGATTCCCGCTAAAGCTCGTGCCCGAAAGTATTAATCGGGTAGCATGCGGGAATGACAGGCCTCTTATTCATTTGAGTGTTGAGTAATTATCAACAGTTATGAAATATTTGATACGAATACAAGATATCTCAGTAATGAGAATAGTGAACCGGCAATGAAATTACAAAGCCAGCTTATCCAAAATTTATTGGCCTTCTTCATGCTTCAAATTCTTCTGGGTTCGATTACCGGCTGCTCTCTTGGAGAGGGCAAACCCCTTGTGTTAAACGGAACAATCGAAGCGGACGATATTCTGGTCGGCTCCAAAATAGGCGGGCGCGTCACAGAGGTTCTGGTGAAAGAGGGAGATAAGGTAAAAGCAGGAGAGGTTTTGGTTCGATTGGACGATGCTGAGTTAAAATCCAGGAGAGAGCAGGCGTTGGCCGGGATCAAACAGGCAGAGGAACGTGTAAAAGAGAGAGAGGCCTATCTCAAGCTGGTGGTTACCGGTAATCGTCAGCAAGAAATCGAGCGGGCAAGGGCCCAATGGGAATCGGTCAAGGCTAAATTGGATTTGGCCATCAAGGATAAGGAGCGGTATGAGAGTCTTTATGAGAGGGGCGTCGTATCCCGGCAGCAAAGAGACAATGCGGTCAATCAAGTGGCCGTGTTGAAAGAAGAAGCCGCTTCGGCCAAGGAAAAGTACGACTTGATGAAATCCGGATTCCGTGATGAGGAGATTGCCCAGGCCCAGGCGGATTTGACCCAGGCCAAAGCGGCATTAGAGCAATCGCTCTCTGCCCTTGAGGAAGTCGAAACCCAACTCAAGGAAATGACCATCCGTGCCCCGATGGATGCTCTCGTGGAAGTTTGTGACTTATTCCCAGGAGATTTGCTAGGGGCTAATCAGACCGCGGTTACCTTAATCCTGCCCGATAGGCTTTGGGTAAGGGTTTATGTACCGGAAAATTACCTGGGCTACATGAAAGAAAACGCAAAGGTGGAAGTAAGGGTGGACTCTTTTCCGAAGGAGACCTTTCATGGTTATGTGGAACAAATAAACCGTAAGGCGGAGTTTACCCCGCGCAATATTCAATCGGTCGAGGAGAGGGTTAATCTGGTGTTTGGAGTGAAGGTGCGTTTGGATAATTCTTTGGGAAGGCTACGCGCCGGCATGTCCGCCGACGTGACCTTTCCGGATGTGAGGAAGATGTAATGGAAAATGCGGTTTAGCACTATTTAAACCACAATGGCACTAGGACACAAAGAAATATAAAAAGATTCTTAAAATTAACTTGTTGTGAAACTTGGTGTCTTCGTGCCTTCGTGGTTAATAAAGAGCATTGACATAAATCATGGAAACACCGATTAAGGTAAAAAATCTTTCCAAGAAATTCGGCTCGTTTACCGCCGTCAATAGCGTAACTCTAGACGTAAAAAAGGGCAATATATTTGGACTACTCGGCCCGAACGGGTCGGGGAAATCCACCCTAATAAGAATGCTCTGCGGTATTCTCGTGCCCACCTCCGGGACTGCTAATATACTCGGATTCGACATCGTAAAGGAGCCCGAAGGGATTAAAAGCCATATAGGCTACATGTCCCAGAGGTTTAGCCTTTATGAGGACCTAAGCGTAGAAGAAAATATCAACTTCTATGGACAGTTGTATGGTGTTAAAGGGAAGGAATTTCGAAGAAGACGTGATGAATTGTTTTCACTTACACATATTGAACCTTATCTAAAGCGGCGTGCCGGGCTCTTATCCGGCGGCTGGAAACAGCGGCTGGCGCTCGTTTGCGCCATGCTCCACGAGCCCGAGCTGATTTTTCTGGACGAGCCAACGGCCGGGATTGACCCGGTGGCTAGGAGAGAGCTATGGGATTTGCTATTCGATTTGTCGGGACAGGGTATCACCCTTTTCGTAACCACTCACTACATGGATGAGGCGGAAAGGTGCAGCCACGTCGGATACATATATTCGGGAAATCTGATAGTGGTTGGCGCGCCGGATGAGCTTAAGGAACTGCCCGAGGTAAACCCGGCCGGATACAAAAGACTCGAGGTCAACTGCGAACCAGCTACCGTTGGTCTCAGAAGAATTAACCAGTTAACTGGCGTACGCGATGCGACCATATTTGGCCAGGCAATTCATCTACTCGTGGAGGACTCATTCAAGGAAGAGGAATTGTATAGGGTGCTGGAAAGAGAAGGCTTAAAACACATCGAGATAAGATCGATACTGCCGAGTTTAGAGGATGTCTTCGTCACCCTTACCAAATTAAAGTCGGGGAGTTCGAACAATAATGTCCATTAAATCCAGGTTCCGTGGTTTTAAGGGAATCCTTTATAAAGAGGTTCTTCAGTTGATGAGAGACCCGATAGCGTTATTTTTTGCGTTTTTCCCGCCCCTCATACAGGTCATAGTCTTCGGCTTTGCCATTAACACGGATATAAAGCACATACCGGCTGTTTTCTACAACCAAGACCAGCGCCGCCAGAGCCGGGAATTCCTGGACCAGATGAGGAATACCCAGTATATCGACTTCGTGGCGGAGGTTCACTCGGAAAAGGAACTTGCTAACGCGTTAACTGGAGGGGGCAAATATGTCGGTATAAAAATACCTCCCGACTTCTCGGAGAACCTGGCCCATGGCAAACCGACCAACGTGCTGGTCCTGATAGACGGCTCGGATAACACCATCGCCGCTCAGGCGCTAAACGTGACCAGTAATCTTGCTCTTAGAAATTCACTCGAAGAATTATTAAGAGAGTCCGGTAAGGGCATCAAAGATATGCCTTTGGATACCCGTCCAAAAATTCTATATAACCCCGATTTAAGAAGCCAGGATTTCTTCGTGCCCGGTGTCATAGGAGTAGCGCTACAACTGTCAACGATCATTCTTACCGCTTTTTCCGTCGTTCGGGAAAGGGAACGGGGGACCCTCGAGCAACTTATGGTCACACCGCTATCCGAGTTCGGCCTTCTGCTCGGGAAGATAATTCCCTACACTGTGCTCGGGTTTTTGATGGCATGCTTTCTTTTCTTGATTATGTCCGTGGTCTTTAAAGTAGATGTAGCCGGTAATGTTTTTCTGTTGCTCGCTCTGACCCTGGTCTTCATATTCACAAACCTGAGTATAGGGCTCTTGATCTCCTCCCGCGCAAAGACACAGACCGAAGCCATTCAGATAGCCGTGGCTACCCTTCTGCCGTCCATTTTCCTCTCCGGTTATATTTTCCCCCGGTTTACCATGCCGGATATCTTTTATGCTCTGAGTTTTCTGATACCTACTACATACTACATGAACATTCTTCGGGGAATCATACTCCGCGCCGCCGGGGCGGTAGATTTGGGTATAGATATCATCGTGCTAAGCGGCATGGGTCTTTTACTATTTCTCCTAGCAGTCAAGCGTTTCAAGAAGCAGATCTCCTAGGGTTCATGATTTAACTCGAAAATTCCATGTGGCCAAAGGGCTTCCGCTGTCATTGCGAGCACATTCGCCGAGCCTGCAATGAGAAAAGCGAATGTGCAGTATTAACATTACGTTTCCCTGATCCTTCCCTTCAATCCTTCGACAAAGCAGGAATTAGGACAGGCTTGATCATCGATTGGATCACGGATACCTCAGATCGGGGCTCCTGCCTACGTATCATCCCCGAATGCATTAATCGGGGATCCATCTTTTGAAAAACTGGATTCCCGCTTGCGCGGGAATGACAACGTCTGCATCCTTCGACCCTTCAGCGATGCTCAGGGTTCAGGATAAGCGGATGTATATCCGCTGATAATCATTAATGAAATAAAAAACCCGTTCGTACTGAGCCTGGTCTCGAGTACATTCGTTACATTCAGTGTAAATTCCCCAAGGGGCTCCTCGAAATGACATGTGAGACTGCACGGTTTGCAGCAGGAGGCTAATAGCTTTACGACTAACATAAATTCAAGAAAAAAACATTGATTAACCGGGGCAAATTTTACGTTTGGCTAAGTTTATTTCATCGCCTTTAAGCCAGTGTTAGCTCCGGGCGGTATGCGCTTCGGAAGTATTCTTGACAGAAGGGAATATCCAGATACAATCTAAAAGTTTTAGTGATTTTTGTGTTTTTTACCCCGGATTTTTTTCAGTAAAATATAGTTGGATTCTAATCTCTAGATATGTCAATGGCAAAATATGGAGAAGTTGTGGGTAAAGACAAGTGGGTTTGTGTAATTTTGACCCGCCGGGTTAAGTTAGATTGGGGGTATTTTGTGCTAGATGCTTAAGTTTTTTTCTCTTTTAAAAGATGTTGTTATCACCCTTTCGGTCCTGGTTTCCTGCTCTTATGCATTTGCAATTACCAACACAGCGGATTTAAAGGAAGTAGGAGTTGATGAAAAACTGGCCGAACCCTTACCGCTAGACCTTACTTTTTATGATGAGGAGGGCAAGCAGGTCAGGCTTGGGGATTTCTTCAACGAGGGTAAACCGGTAATTCTAGCATTGGTGTATTACAGTTGCCCCCGGGTATGCTCGTTTATCCTGGACGGGGTTAAGAATTCCATTAATGATTTATCCTCCCTCTCACTGGGTAACGACTTCAAGATAATAGCCGTAAGCTTCAATCCCGATGACACGCCCGCCTTAGCCAAGGAAAAGGCAGTTAGTTACTACCATGGATTACGAAACGACCATTTTCCAAAGGGGAATTGGCATTTCCTGACCGGGGATGAAGAAAATATAAGACAGCTTACCCAGTCAGTAGGGTTCAAGTACAAGAAGGATGGGGAAGAGTTTGCCCATCCTATGGCTATAACAGTGCTCACCCCGGACGGAAAAATATCTCGATACCTATACGGGGTGCAATTCGAGCCCAAAGACCTCAAGCTCGCCTTAATCGAGGCATCTAACGGCGAGATCGGTTCTTCAAAGCTGGTAAATAAGGTGATACTTTTCTGCTATGAGTTTGACCCGGTGGGCAAAAAATACGCCCTCAAGGCGTTGAATGTGGTGAAGGCAGGCGGGGTGGTTACGCTCTTATCATTAACTGTGTTTCTGGCCTATATGTGGAAGAGAGAAAAAAAATAAATTAACAGTCCATGGAGGTTTAAAAAGGCTAAAGATGAACTGGCTTCCTGAAGTGGCATCCAATTTTGCGGGCAAAGTGGATACGGTCATATGGTTTATTACTATCATTTCCGTATTTTTCTTCATCCTTATCACCGTTGGTCTTGTTTACTTCGCCATAAAGTACAGGCGGAGAAGCGAAGATGACGAAACTCCATACATAACCGGGAATCATTTTCTAGAGACCCTGTGGACGGTTATACCCTCGATATTGGTAATAATTATATTCGTTTATGGCTTCGTGATTTTCAGGGAGATGAGGACGCCTCCGGAGGACGCCGTCGAGGTGAATGTGGTCGGAAAGCAGTGGCTCTGGCAATTTCAGTACGAAAACGGTAAAACCACGATAAATGAGCTTTACGTGCAGCTTGACAGGCCGGTAAGGATGATCATGAGGTCAGACGATGTGTTGCACAGCTTCTTTGTCCCGGCATTCCGGGTAAAGCAGGACTTAGTCGGAGGTATGTACACCCAACTTTGGTTCACCCCGACCAAGGTGGGGATCTTCGACATGTTTTGCGCCGAGTATTGTGGGACCGGGCATTCGGCTATGTTAGCCAAGGTTTACGTTATGAGTCCGGAAGCATACGATAGGTGGGAAAGGGGTGAGGAGGCAGATGGAGTGGGAGCAGTGGCATCCCTTCCCCCGGCCGAGCAGGGTGAAAAGCTATACAAAGAAAGGGGTTGTAATGCCTGTCACAGTATCGACGGTACCAAATTAGTAGGTCCTTCCTGGAAGGGGCTCTTTGGACACGAGGTAACCCTTCAGGATGGCTCGACCGTCACCGCAGATGAAAACTACATACGAGAGGCAATATTGGAGCCGGGCGCCCAGATAGTGCAAGGATACCAGCCGGTAATGCCGTCTTTTAAGGGAATTCTGAGCGACCAAGAGATTTCAGCATTAATTGCGTATATCAAAACCTTGAAATAATGAAGCTACAAATTTCAAACGAAAGGAATATTTCTTTTATCCAGAATCTAAAATTGGAGATTAGTATTTGTTTGTGATTTGGTATTTGCTGCTTGGATGAACCTTGTTTCGAAATTTTAATTTTTGCCTAGGTAGTTAGGAAATAAAATTAGGAGGGAATTTGTCATGGCAAATCACACCATTGCCGAGACCATATACGTTCCGTACCTGGAGAAGAAGGGATTACTCTCCTGGTTACTTTCGACCGACCATAAGCGCATAGGAATAATGTATCTCGTTTCCATTTCTACTTTTTTCCTCATAGCCGGCGTGGCCGCACTTCTAATGAGGCTGGAGCTGATTTCTCCTGGTAAAACCATAGTCGACGCACATACCTATAACGTACTCTTCACCTTTCATGGCACGGTGATGGTTTTCTTCTTCATCGTTCCCGGTCTGGCAGCGAGTTTCGGCAACTTCCTCATTCCCCTGATGATAGGGGCGCCAGATGTGGCATTCCCAAAACTCAATCTGGGGAGTTACTGGCTTTACCTGCTGGGGACAGCCATTCTCTTGATCTCCCTTTTAAAACCGGCGGATACCGGCTGGACCTTTTATACCCCTTATAGCATCCAGACCGGAACCGATGTGGTCCTCCTTACTACTGGAATATTCGTGCTCGGTTTTTCATCTATTCTCACCGGGCTTAACTTTATCGTAACCATACACAAGCTTAGGGCCCCGGGGATGACCTGGCATCGCTTAAACCTCTTTATATGGGCTTCCTATGCCACGGCTATACTCCAGCTTCTGGCCACCCCGGTGGTTGGAATTACCCTTCTTCTACTCATCATGGAGAGGGTCTTTGGAATCGGATTCTTCGACCCGGCAAAGGGTGGGGACCCGATTCTATTCCAGAACTTCTTCTGGTTTTATTCCCACCCGGCGGTTTATATCATGATTATTCCGGCCTTCGGTGTGATTTCCGAGGTTCTGCCGGTTTTTTCCCGGAAACCTATTTTCGGCTATAAGGCCATTGCCTATTCCAGCCTGGCCATAGCACTAATCAGCTTCCTGGTGTGGGCGCATCACATGTTTGTGAGCGGTATATCGGAGGTGGCGGCGACCATATTTTCTTTCCTTACCTTCCTCGTAGCCATTCCAACGGCAATAAAGGTCTTCAACTGGACGGCCACGCTTTATAAAGGCTCGATTGACCTTAAGACGCCTATGCTCTATGCACTGGCCCTTATTTTCCTTTTCACCATCGGCGGGCTCACCGGGGTG